>JBCBYL010000027.1:0-26550 GCA_039815855.1 Verrucomicrobiota bacterium | reverse complement strand
GAGCCCTTGCTGGTCAACCCCTAGATCAAAGACCTTAATGACGTTTCGGTGCCTCAGTTCGGAAAGGACAGTTGCTTCCCGCTTAGTCTGCTCAAAAATCTGAGGCACCGAAACGTCATTAAGGTCTTTGATCTAGGGGTTGACCAGCAAGGGCTCTACTTCGTCTTTGAATACATACAAGGCCCCACCCTGGCCCATATTATCAAAGAAGGGCCCATGCCTCTTCCCGCTTTCTTTCATATGGCTTTCCAGGTTCTCGAAGGACTGGGGGCCGCCCACCGCAAAGGACTACTCCACCTCGATATCAAACCGGCCAACATCATGCTCCATAAGTATCCGGAGCCCAATTTCACCGCTAAGGTGCTTGATTTCGGTTTGGCGAAGGTAGCCACCGAGATGAGTACCGCACGTAAGAACGAACCGACCATCGGCTCCGTCTATTACATTTCTCCAGAGCAGCTTAATCATTATCCACTCCAGCCGTCGACAGACCTCTATTCATTGGGTCATGTCTTTTACCATGCGATCTGCACCCGCGTCCCTTTCCATGAGCCCGACCCCCTTGTGGTCCGTAACGCTCATCTGACCAGAGAGCCAGACCGCCTTTACGATATCTATCCCTATATTCCCATCGAACTCTCTGACTGGATTCACCAGCTCATGGAGAAAGATCCTGAAGCCCGCCCGCAAACCACTCAATATGCTCTCGCTTCCTTAACTCATGTCTCCCTCCAGGCTTCCCGTCAGGGATACTTTCAGACCACCTACACCGAGCCTAGCGAAGATCCTACCGCACCCTTACCCCTCGATCCGGGCACACATTCTGAACCTGAGCAATCCATCGCCAGCAAAGCCAAACGGACAACCAACGCCATCAGTGGATTTCTAAAGAAATTCAAAGGCTCCTAAAGCCTGACCATCCCCGTGACCAGTCATGTTTCTATCCCAGCTCAAAGAAGAAGACCTGGTCGAAACGTTTAGCCGGAGTAGCGGCCCCGGCGGACAAAACGTCAATAAAGTCGAAACGCGCGTTCAACTCACCCATCAACCTTCCGGAATCACCGTCACCGTTCAGGATAGCCGATCACGTGAAAAAAACAGGACCATTGCCCGTGAGCGTCTGCTCCAGAGAATTAATGAAAAACGCGAGACAGCCAGAAAGGAAAAGCGCCATGAACGAGAAAAGCAACTCCGCAGAAGCCGCCCCCGCCCAAAAGGGGTGAAAGAACGAATCCTCAAAGCTAAAAAAAATCGTTCTGCCATTAAATCAATGCGCCAAAAACCAGATTTTTAACTATCGCTTGCTTAGCGTAGTGTCCATGGCACGCTCTAAAAGATTGGGATAATCCAGGGTGTAGTGGAGTCCCCTGCTCTCCTTCCGTGCTTTCGCAGAGTCGACAATGAGGGCAGAAACGAGTGCGATATTCCGTAATTCAATGAGTTCCGGTTTGAGTTTAAAATCCCAATAGTAATCGTGAATTTCTTTCATCAAGATCGACAGTCGGTTCGCCGCCCGCTCAAGGCGTTTATCGGTGCGGACAATTCCGACATAGTCCCACATTAAAGTCCTGATTTCTCTCCAGTTGTGGGTCACGACCACAATTTCATCTGGATCATGGGCATCTCCAGATTGCCATTCCGGTAATCCTTCTATTGCCACCTGTGGCTGCAATTCTTCATAAGACGTGCGTGACGCCTCTGCCGCACTCACCACCGCTTCAAGCAGTGAATTACTCGCTAGTCGATTTGCCCCGTGCAGCCCCGTACAAGCGACTTCTCCGATCGCATAGAGACCGGGAATCGAAGTCTTCCCATCGATCCCCGCCTCCACTCCTCCACACTGATAGTGTGCAGCCGGTACGACGGGAATTGGATCTTCTGCCATGTCGATACCGAGCCCCTCACAGTATTCATGAATATTCGGGAATCGCTCATAAAGAAAATCTGGCTCTCGTGATGACATGTCCAGATACATACACTCAGCTCCGGTGCGCTTCATTTCGGCATCGATCGCGCGCGCAGTAATATCCCTGGGAGCCAATGATTTTCTGAAATCATACTGCTGCATGAATTCTTCCCCTTTTTCATTCACTAAAATTCCCCCTTCTCCTCGAAGTGCCTCTGAAATGAGAAATGACCTGGATAAGGGGTGATAAAGACAGGTCGGGTGGAATTGAATAAATTCCATATTGGTAATCTGTGCTCCGGCCCGATACGCCATGGCTAATCCATCACCGGTCGCAATGTCCGGGTTGGTCGTATAAAAATAGCACTTACCACATCCCCCAGTTGCTAAGACCGTCGCTCTGGCTCCAAAACTCATCACCTCTCCCGACTTGACGTTGAGAGCAAAGGCGCCCCGGCAAGTTCTGGGCCCCGGCATTCCCATTTTATCAGAGACTAGAAGATCAATGGCTACCGCATCCTCACGCACCTGGATATTGGGATGTTCCTCAATGGCCTGAAGAAGGGCTCTTTCAATCTCGCGGCCTGTCATGTCCTTCGAGTGAAGAACCCGGCGCTTACTATGCCCCCCCTCTTTTCCGAGATCAAATCCGCCTCCAAAAACTTCTTCCCTTTCCGAAAAACGGACACCGATATCGATCAATTCCTGAATCCTCCCAGGGCCCTCGGTAACAATCGCACGGACTACACCTTCCCGACAGAGGCCCGCACCCGCGTCGAGGGTATCTGCCACATGGAGTTCAAATGAATCCTCTTTTGAGGTCACAGAAGCGATTCCTCCCTGCGCATAGTTCGTATTCGACTCAGCACGGTGTTTTTTCGTCAAAATCGTCACCGTGCCTGTTTCTGCGGCCTTGAGGGCATAAGTCAGCCCGGCAATGCCTGACCCTAAAACCAGATAATCACTTAGATACTTCAACTGCCCTCCTCCACTGGGATGGCCTCACAGACCTCTTTCCAGCCCGGGAAATTCCAGCGATTTGGAAAGCCGGAGCATTGTTCTGGTTTCGCATCCTGCATGGTACAAGTATTGAGTCCTTTTAGAAAAACACACTCCCCATGAGGACGATTTTTCAGGACCAGGCCATTGCGTTGGGGATGAAGATCGGTGAATTGGTTCACGAAATCTTCGATATTCAGATCAAGAAACGCAGCCATGCGCTCCACATCATCGTCCGTTAACCTCACGTGACCGGGCCAACGACAACAATTTCCACATCTTTGGCATTGATAAAACACTTGCGTAGATTAATGCCTTTCGATATACATTCTCGCCCGCTCCAAATTTGGAGCACGTCTGGAGCCATAGCTCAATTGGTTAGAGCGCTGCCCTGTCACGGCAGAGGTTGCGGGTTCGAGTCCCGTTGGCTCCGCCAACTCCCAGATGTTTTTTATGAAGATCGTGTCGTTGCTCCTAAAGCAATCGGAGTAGCAGGATTCGAACCTGCGACCTCCTGGTCCCAAACCAGGCGCACTACCAAGCTGTGCTATACTCCGGTAAAAGCTGTATATGTATGGAGACAAATAAGTGAAAATCAAGCCCCTTCCCAAATTAATCCCATTTTTTTAAAAATCGAGCTTGCCCGACATACCAGGTCGTGGCAATTTACTCGGCTCATCTGAAGAATACCTCGCTATGCAAGTAAACAAAAAAGAACTCGTCCAAGCTGCTGCTTCTCAAGTAGAGAACCCGCAAATCCTCATCAACATGGTATCACGCCGTGTCCGCCAACTTGGCCAGGGGTATCGCCCACTTGTCCCCGTTAATCCTAAGATGACTTTTATGGATGTCGCTCTGACTGAAGTCGCTGAAGGTAAACTCGGTTACGAGCTACTCGAAGAAATCGGCGTTGCGGCACAAGCTTAGCCACTTCTTTTCCTTCTTCGGAGCGCACCTTACTTCCCCAACCCACTCTCGATATTTGAGGTGTGGTCTATAATATGATTCAGTAATGAGCAGCCGAGAACTCATCAACCGAAAAGCAGGTCGCGATTATCATGTCATTGAATCGCTTGAAGCCGGAATCGCTCTCAGCGGAACTGAAGTCAAGTCTCTCAGAGATGGGCAGGCCAATTTTAATGATGCGTTTGCCCGCGTAGACCAAGGTCAGGTCTGGCTCCACAACTTTCACATCTCACCCTATGAAAAGGGAAATCGAGAGAATCATGAACCTAAGCGCCAGAGACGTCTCCTTCTCCATAAAAATCAAATTCGCAAACTTCATCAGGAAATTTCTCAATCCGGGTGTACGGTTGTTCCTTTGAAGGGATATTTTAAGAACCGATATTTCAAAGTGTTGATCGGTATCTGTAAGGGCAAAACACATGGAGACAAGCGCCAGACCTTAAAGAAGCGAGAAAGTGACCGAGAAATGCGCAGAGCGATATCGAATCAGATGAGAGGCAGGTAAAGGAAGTGAAACAAGCCAGCCCTACTCAAATCTCATCTCTGAGACGATCCCTCGGTAAAAACAAGGTTTTCACCGATGAGGATTCGAGAAATGCTCATGGTGGTGATGCATGGCATGCCCATGCTCTACCCGATCTGGTCGTGGAACCTCACTCGACGTCAGACGTCATCAAGCTCATGCGCTGGAGTCACCGATACCAGATACCCGTGACCGCGCGTGGAGCCGGAAAAGGATACGTCGGTGGCTGTGTTCCAGTTCAGGGCGGTGTCTCGCTCTCTCTGAGAAAAATGAACCGCATTCTCAAAATATCCGCCCCAGACTCTCTTGCCATCGTCCAACCAGGTGTAAATACCGGGCATCTGCAACGCCAGGTCGAGAAACGCGGTCTCTATTACCCCCCGGACCCCGCCTCCCTGAAGGAAAGTTCTATCGGCGGGAACATCGCAACAAATGCAGGCGGGCCGCGCTGCCTAAAATATGGAGTGACTCGACAATATGTTCTGGGGCTTGAGGTCGTTCTCGCCGATGGAACTGCAGTCCGGGTAGGAGGCCTGACTCATAAAAATAAACTTGGATTCGAACTCACTGGAATCTTCGTCGGTTCAGAGGGCATGTTGGGAGTGGTCACTGAAGCTACCCTCAGATTAATCCCTTATCCTCCCTCCAGAGCGGCCGTTGTCGCTACCTTTGATACAGCCAGACAAGCAGCCTCTGCCGTAAGCAAAATCCAAGCCGCAGGATTTCTACCCAGCGCCCTTGAGGTGGCAGACCAACTCACCCTCGAGGCCGCTCGGAATTACACCTCGAACACCCCCGACGGCAATGCCTTCCTACTGGTCGAGATCGACGGCCAACCCGGCGCTGTGAAATCTGATCTCAAATCCCTGAAAAAGATCCTCTTAAGCTGCCAGCCTGTGCAAATCATTCCTGCTTCCACTCCGTCAGCAATCGATAAGCTCTGGGGGATGCGGCGTGATTTTTCCTACAGTCTCAGAGCAACTGGACTGACAAAGCTCAATGAAGACATCGTCGTCCCCAGAGGGAAGCTCGTCGATCTATTCCGCTTCACCGCCAAGCTACAAAAACAGTCCGGCATCCAAGTCGCTGCCTTCGGGCATGCAGGTGATGGCAATATCCATGTCAATCTCATGGTTCCTCCTGAAAAAGCTCAGTCGAAGCAGGCACAAAACGCTCTCAATCAACTCTTCAAACAGGTCATTGATTGGGGCGGCACCCTGACCGGAGAGCATGGCGTCGGCTTGGCTAAAAAACCATGGTGGACATTAGCTACCACTCCGGAATTGCATCAGCTCCATCGCACCATCAAATCCGCTCTCGACCCGCAAGACCTCCTCAACCCAGGTAAGTTTTTAGATTAATTCCCCTTCCCTTGCCTCCTCTCTATTCTTGGATATACTGGACTGTTAATGAATCAAACGACAGTTTCACAATTGATCGAAGAAGGCGCACTCTCCCTCACTCAGGAACAGATCGATCAATTCAAGAAAAAGCATCTGAAACGTGTCACCAAAAAGCTGGTTAACACTTCGAATCGAGGCGCGGATGACCTGCTTCATCTCGCCAAGTTCCTGATCCGGGTAGTCAATGAATACGAAACATTTTGCAGCAAGCGAAATGCACCGCTCATCGCAAAAAAAGCCATCTTTGCTTTGATCTATTTTGTTGCTGAGAACGATATCATCCCGGATTCAGACAAAGAATTCGGACTCAGTGACGATCTGATTATTGCACGCACCGTGCTCAAGAATCACCAGGATGATTTAAGGGATTTTGCGGACGCCTGTTCCTTTTCCTGGGAAAAGTTGAAAGGCGATTACCCGGACGATTTCTGGAACCAATAAGGGAAAGTCAAACCGCTTCTAGTTAAACTCAGCCAACCGTGTTGAGGTTGCGGAATCCAACTTACCTGTAATCGGCAGTCCTGTCGCGGACTGAAACTGGCTCAAAGCCGCGCTCGTCTTGGGACCAAACACGCCATCCACCGGACCAGCGTGGTAACCTATCTCATTCAGTGTCCGTTGTGCTTGTGCAACCGGCTTCGATCTTTGCACCACGACACGGCGAGGAGCAGCATAGGTCCGTGGGCGATAGTAGCGATACGACTGGTAATGATAAGGATGATATCCGCGAAAGCCTGGATGCCCGAATCCAAATCCAATACTAAAGCCAGAACGCGGATAACCGTAGCCGTGGTGAGGCCGGCAGAATCTCGCGTCTGCCTCCGATACACCCCAACTTCCTAGTAAAAAAAATCCCGAGAGCAAGATGACTAACTTCCATTTCATAATGAGTTAGACTCTGGCACCCCTAAAAAGATTCAAATCATTTACCCTTTTTTCAGCTAAATGGGTTTGTCGGATGGATTTGGACCTCCAGACCCATTCTCTCGATCATCTCTTCTGTTTCCTGGCGGATTTTCACGGTGCTACTCCCGCTAGGAATAAACCCGGAATATCGCCCTGAATTGATCTGAAAGTCAGATTTCACCTCTTCCAGGTGCTGAAATTGATCTTGCTCATCTATGACCGCCCGAATGAACAGGCGCGACTTGTTTGTCGATGTTTCAGTCAGAATAGCAGCATCGGGTCGATAGATGCCTTTTTGACTCGGAACCTTCATTTCAATAACAATTGCAGCCGATACCGCCTGATAATTGATACAAACCAGCTTGGTCGCCATATCAAACATAGCGCGGTCCTGACTGGATAAGATTCCGGTCGGCAAAAAGGTAAAATAGTCGTTAGCTCGCTTGCCTACCAGGCCGGGATTAATAAAGCCGTGATGCCACATCGACCAATCAGCATATTCCCAGCCCATCTGAGTCACTTCAGTCAGAAGAGTGGTCGTATCTCTAGCTGATGCATTAGGCATACTTCGAATGCTATCATCAATTCTTAAGTCCGCAAAAAAGATGTTTCAAAGATGTGAAACATTTTTATGGCAGGCTGATGACGTAAATAGGCGTTACAGCTGAATCAGTTTAATCGATGAGATCCCCTCTTCCGCGAGTAATTCCGCAACGACTGTTTCATTGGGCATGGAATCAAGATTAAGTAAGCTGAGCGCCTTCGAGCCGGGTTCGGTTCTACTCAAAGACATATTGGCGATATTGATCTGATGCTTAGCTAAAAGACTGCCAATGATTCCAATAATCCCGGGACGGTCCGTATTCTCCATCGCGAGTAGAACGCCTTCCGGCTTGGCTTCCACCCAATGGTCATCGATGCGCACGATTCGATCTGATTGACCAAAGAGGGTTCCGCTGACTTCGTACAGTTTTCCATCAGATGATTTGGTTGTCACTGTGATCAACTCAGAATAATCACCAGACTCACTGACCCGGGATGAAGTAAAATCAATTCCCAGGTTTTCTGCATAATGCGTGACATTAATTTCATTCACGTCCGGACCAATAGCCTGACGTAGAAACCCCTTCAGGGACGCACGGGTGACGGAAGATGTGTCTAAATCCTTAATCTTCCCCGCATAGTGAATGCTAAAGGTCTCATTCCGGTCATTAGAGAGCTGAGCGAGGATTTGCCCCAGTTTTTCTGCCAGATGGATATAGGGCCTGACTGATTCCAAGGTCTTCGAATCTACATTAGGGACATTCACCGCATTGCGGACTGTGCCTGAAAGAAGGTAATCCCGAATCGACTCGGCCACTTCAATCCCGACGCTAACCTGAGCTTCCTTCGTTGAAGCACCCAGATGTGGAGTGAGGACAATATTCTCACATGTGCGCAGGGCAAAATCGACTGGCGGTGGTTCCTCAACATAAACGTCTAGAGCAGCTGCTGCGACCTTACCTGAATCTAAGAATTCTTTTAAATCCACTTCGTCAATCAGGCCACCGCGCGCGCAGTTAATGAGCCGCACCCCATCTTTACACTTGGCCATGCTCTCCTTATTTAAAATTCCCTTCGTCTCCGGAGTCATCGGGATATGGAGGGTGATGTAGTCACACTCGGGTAGCATATCGCTCAAATTCTCAAACAATTCGACCTGGAGACTGCGCGCTTTCGCCGTGGTCAAGTACGGATCGTAGGCGAGTACCCTCATCCCAAAAGCAATCGCCCTGCGGGCCACTTCCGAACCAATCCTTCCCATCCCGATAATCCCCAAAACCTTATTATTCAGCTCTACCCCTTGGAATTTTTTCCGATCCCAGCCCCCGTCTTTCATTGTTGAGTGTGCTTGCGGGATATTTCGGGAAATCGACATCATCAGAGAGAATGCGTGCTCGGCGGTAGAAACGGTATTTCCTCCGGGGGTGTTCATGACAACAACACCTTTTTCCGTTGCTGCTTTTAAGTCTACGTTATCCACCCCAACTCCTGCGCGGCCTACCACTTTCAGCTTAGGGCATCCTTCAATAACCGCTCTGGTTACTTTGGTAGCACTGCGGACAACAAGCCCATCAAAGTCCTGAATGGTATTGATCAGTTCTTCTTCGGGAAGGCTTTTTGATTCAACCACCTCTATTTCAGGGACTTGGGTGAATATTTCAACCCCCTTTGAGGAGACGCCGTCGGTAACGAATACACGGTATTTTTCTGACATGCACGGCAGATTAACAGTGGTTTGACCTCTGTCAAACCGTCTACACCTCCAATATAAGACAATCTGGTGGCTTTTTTAATTGAGTGAGTAAAAAGTCTTGCATTACTTTCGTCCAATTCTTAGCCTGATACGCAATTAGTCCCGTAAGTTACGGTCTTAATTAATGATATGAAAGGTAAGCTACTTAAAAAAGCCTCGAAAAACCCTAAACTCTTGATTCTGACAGAGATCAAAAGGAGCCAAGGGCTTTCAGTTTCTGAGCTTTGTGACCGCATTGGCTTATCCTACATGGGCGTCAAACAACACTGCATCGCCCTAGAAAAAGAAGGCTATCTTGATACGTGGAGGCGCCCTAAAGGCATGGGTCGCCCAGAAAAGGCTTATCGCCTCACCGAGCCTGCACAGGAATTTTTCCCGACTGAATATAGCTCCTTAACCGTTGATATCCTTGATTCCATCGCTGAAGTCTATGGACCTTCTGCTCCTGAGCGCATTCTTTATAATATTTACGAGAAAGAAGGTAAAAAACTTGCCGCTTCTATTGCTCATCTTGATTCCCTTGAAGAAAGAGCACGTAAATTAGCTGAACTCCGAGATCAGAACGGGTACATGTCCGAGTATTATTTTGATGCCGAAACAGGAAATCACAGCCTGATTGAATACAATTCCCCTATTCTGATCTGTCTGGATCGCTTTCCTATCCTGAAGGATCTTGAACGTAAAATGCTCGAAAACGTTCTTTCATGCACTATCACGCGTGAAGAAGAGCGTGTTTCAGGGCTCTTCAAGTGCACCTTCCAGCTCAGCTAGAGCTTCTTTTCTTTCACACAGCTGTCACTTGGCAATAGAGTTCCACGCCGTTACGGTTCAATGATGAATCGGCTCGCTTTTCTTTCTGTCATCATCGGTTTTTTCCTTCTGGGCTGTACTCAGAAGTCTGATCAAAATCACTCTCAACAAACAGGGAGTGTCATTTTCATCCATCCTGACGGCTACAGTTTACAAGCCTGGCAGGCCTACCGAGCGCTCTCAGTCGGACCCGATGGCAACACAGCTTGGGACCTCCTTCCCCATCTCGGAGTCTATCGAGCCCATGTCCGCGATTCTTTAGCGCCTACCTCTCATGCCGGCGGAACCATTCATGCTTACGGGATCAAAGTGAGACGAGATTCCTACGGGAAAGACGAAACAGAGTCCATCACCTCCGCCTCCGGAAAACCGTACAGTATCATGACAGAGGCTTCGAACAGCGGTATCCGCACTGGGATCATCAATTCTGGCCACCTTGCTGAACCGGGAACCGGAGCCATGCTCGCCCAGGTCGATAGTAGAAAAAATCGTGAAGAAATCGTCTCTCAAATGATCAACAGCGGGGCAGATATTATTTTAGGAGGGGGAGAAGTTCTCTTTCTCCCTGAAGGGATCATTGGAAAGCATGGTGAACCCGGCGTCCGCCAGGATGGTCGTAACCTCATTCAAGAAGCTCAGAAAGCAGGCTATCAAGTCGTTTACACTACTGAAGAATTACAGAACCTTTCCTCAGATACCTCAAAAGTTCTAGGGCTTTTCGCAGCCGAGGACACCTACAACGATGAGTCTGAAGAAGACTTGAAAGCGAAGAACCTCACTCCTTATCTTCCGGAAGCTCCAGATATCGCCTTGATGACCAAACACGCTTTAAGACTTTTTTCTGCATCCGGTAAGCAATTCTTCCTCATGATCGAAGAAGAAGGCACCGATAATTTCGGCAACATCAACAACGCCAGTGGCCTCTTCGAAGCCTATCGCCGGGCAGATGAATGTATCGCCACCGCAGCAAACTACATCAATGAACATCCTGACACGCTTCTCCTCACCGCAGCGGACAGTGATGCGAGTGGGATGCAGGTCATCGCCTCGCAATCCTTTTACGGAGCCCATGCGATGATAAATGGAAATCTACCGGCGCGCTCTGATACCGGAGCAGATGTCGATGGTATTGCTGGCACGGGGACAGCACCCTTTACCAGCGCACCCGATCATGCAGGTAATCAATTTCAGTTCGGCATTGCTTGGCCCACCCATGCCGACCTCCCGGGAGGTGTGATAGCTAAAGCAGCTGGCATGAACGCAGAAAAACTTCCCGCCAATGTCGATAATACCTACCTCTTTCGGTTAGTCTATCTGACCTTGTTTGGAGAAGAACTTTAGAACGTTTCTTCACGATAGCCCACGTCATCAGTCTGGAGCAGCCATTGCGAGCAAAGCGAAGCAAGCCAAACTCTACCACGAGAATTCCTTGAGTAACTCGGTATCCTAAGCAGACCTCATGGATCGGCCCCCAACCTCCTTCGAGGCCGGCAAGTCCGCTAAGAAAATGAAAAAGTTCTAGATCTGGGTTCCGTCAGGAATCACAACACCTTTGGGAATAATGATGATCCCATCCCTGACGTGGTAGAGACTGGCGTCTTCATGTTCTGCCTTACCTTCATTCGATATGCGCACGTTCTTTCCGATTCTGGCGTTCTTATCGATGATGGCCCCATCCACATAACTGTTCTCCCCTATCCCAACAGGCGGGATTCCCTGATGACTGTTTTGCAACCGGGTATCAGGGGACTCAAAGTAATCAGCCCCCATCATGATCGTGTTCTTAATGGTAGCGCCTCTTTCGACTCGGCTGCGCACACCCAGAATACTGCGCTCGATCGTCGCCTCATCGACAATACAACCATCCGCTAAGACTACTTTCTTGGTCTGGCAGGCATTCATTTTAGATGCAGGAAGGAAACGGGCTCTCGAGTACATCGGTGACCGGCTATCAAAAAAGTTAAATTGAGGAACTGGCTCGGTTAAGTCCAGGTTTGCATTATAGAACGCCTTTATCGTTCCAATATCTTCCCAGTAGCCTTGATAAACATAAGAAAAGACTTTTCCGCTATCAATTTCAGCAGGGATGATATTTTTTCCAAAGTCCTGATGTTCTTCGATCGCCAGGCATTTTTCCAGCACGTCGCGGTTGAAGACATAGATGCCCATCGAGGCCAGATAAAGCTCTTCGTTTTCAGACCGGCCAAGCTGCCCCAGCTTTGATCCCGGAATCCGCAAGGAATCGAGAACATCATCTTCTTTCGGTTTTTCGACAAAGCGAGTAATCCGGTCCTCTCCATCGACCTGCATGATTCCAAAGCTTTTGGCAGGATCCCGATCCACAGGAATGGTCGAAACCGTAATGGATGCACCTGTCTTCACGTGCTGATAGATGATATCGCGGTAGTCCATCCGATAGAGTTGATCACCTGAGAGGATGAGAACCAAATCGTGATTATGGGTTTTCAAATGCATGAGGTTTTGTCGAACCGCATCTGCTGTACCCTGATACCAACCCAGATTATCTTTCGACTGGGTCGCAGCGAGAATTTCAATAAACCCGCGCGGCTGATAATCATCAAAACTGTAGGCCCGCTGCACATGGCGATGGAGAGATGAACTCAGATATTGGGTAAGGAGAAAAATCCGCTTAAAGCCCGAATTAATGCAAAGGCTAATCGGAATATCGACCAATCGATATTTTCCTCCAAGCGGCACGGCTGGTTTAGCACGCTCCTTGGTTAAGGGGAATAAGCGGGTGCCAGCTCCCCCTCCGAGGATTAAAGAAATGACTCGATTGGGATCTGCAAGCTTATGGTCCATGAAAATGTTCTAACCAGTAATTTCTCCTAGCGCGAGTGATTATTTGCTTAACATTAAAGTATTAGAAGCCGTTTTCCCCTCTGAAGATTCCATTGACTGTAGGGAGGACAACGACAGAATAAGCATTTTACAGAATTATGTGTGGAATTGTTGCTTATACAGGTGATCGAGAGGCTCAACCGATCCTCCTCGATGCGCTTAGTCGTTTGGAATACCGAGGGTATGACTCCTCCGGTACCGCAATCCGTAATGGTGAAGGGATTAAGATCCAAAAGAAACTGGGTCGAATTTCTGAACTCAGTAAAGAAGTGCAACATCATCCTGTCAAAGGCAGATCCGGTATCTCTCATACGCGCTGGGCAACCCACGGCAAACCCAGCGATGTCAATGCTCACCCGCATCAGGACCACACTGGAAACTTAGCTCTCGTTCACAATGGCGTCATCGATAACCACCAGACATTAAAAAAGGAACTCATCGGACTGGGACATGAATTTCATTCTGACACAGATACTGAGGTTCTGGCCCATCTCTTCGGAGAGTATTATGAGAAATCAGGGCAAAAAGGCGAAACGGCTCTAGTCAATGCAGTTAAGCTCGCTCTCAGCCAGGTCCAGGGGACGTATGGAATCGCACTCGTCCACCTCGACTGCCCCGACCTTGTTTTAGGGGCGCGGCGCGGTAGCCCATTAGTAGTGGGCATTGGTGAAAATGAGCAATTCATTGCCAGCGATGCTCCTGCCCTCCTGCCCTACACCCAAAAAGTCGTTTACCTCAAGGATTTCGACCTCGTTCATCTTCATCCTGACCGCTTCCATGTAGAGAACATTGATGGAGCCGAATCTGATTTTGAAATCAAAGAACTGGATATTAGTCCGGAGGAAGCCGAGCTCGGGAACTATCCTCATTTTATGCTCAAGGAAATCTATGAGCAGCCTACCGCGATTGAAAATGCACTCCGAGGTCGCCTCAGTCATGAAGACGCCACCGCACGTTTAGGCGGACTCAATCTAACCAATGAACAACTGCGCGATACCGGGAGGATTGTTATTTTAGGCTCAGGCACTGCCCTCCATGCCGGAATGGTTGGCGAGGCCATGCTTGAAGCCATGGCTCAAATTCCTACTGAAACGAATTTCGGTAGTGAATTCCGCTACAGCAACACGCCAATTGATCGAAATTCTCTGTTCTTCATCGTCAGTCAGTCTGGTGAGACCGCTGACTCCCTCGGTGCCATGCGGGAAGCTCAGCGTAAAGGTTATCGTGCCTTGGGTATTTGTAATGTGGTGGGGAGCACCATTGCCCGCGAATCAGATGGTGGCATCTACATGCATGCCGGACCGGAAATTGGTGTGGCTGCTACAAAGTCATTCGTTTCCCAAGTGATGATCTTTGCCCTCCTTTCTGTCCTATTTGGCCGTATGCGGCACCAGTCAGCCCGCTCAGGTGCTGAAATGATTGAAGCGATGGAAGCGTTACCACTTCAGGTAACCAATATCCTCCACCTCTCAAATGAGATTAAAATGCTCGCTTCCCAGTATGCGGAGAGCAGAAGCATGCTCTACTTTGGCCGCAACCTGAACTATCCGGTTGCGCTCGAAGGCGCCTTAAAGATGAAGGAGATCAGCTACATTCATGCGGAAGGATATCCATCTTCTGAGCTCAAGCATGGGGTGATCGCTCTCATCGATGAAGCGACCCCGTCCATCTGCATCGCGACCAAAGACTCTCTCTACGAAAAAAATCTCAACACCATTCATGAGATCAAGGCCAGAGGTGGACCCGTGATCGCCATCGCTCATGAAGATGATGAGCAGATCGGAGACATCGCTGATCATGTCATTCCCGTCCCGCACACCTTCGAATTATTGCAGCCTATTCTCAATGTCATCCCTCTCCAGTTACTGTCGTATCATACCGCCGTCGCCTTGGGTCGAGATGTCGATAAACCGCGTAACCTCGCCAAGTCCGTCACCGTAGAATAAAATCTGATCACCTCTCGATGAACGATCAGGAACCCATTCTTATTGGAGTCATTGGAGGAAGCGGACTCTATGAAATGGAAAGCCTCACCGACCTTCAATCCATCGATCTTGAAACCCCTTTCGGCTCTCCCTCTGCACCGATCAGAACAGGCACCTTAGCGTGTAAACGTGTCGCCTTCCTCCCACGGCATGGTCTACATCACCAGATCTCTCCCCCTGAGTTACCACACCACGCCAACCTTTGGGCGATGAAATCACTGGGAGTAAAATGGATTATTTCCGTTTCCGCAGTCGGCTCACTGAAAGAATCCATCCATCCTCGGGAGATGGTCGTTCCAGATCAATTCTTTGACCGCACCAAAAATTCAGCCGCTCATACTTTCTTTAAAGGCGGTATTGTCGGCCACATTGCTTTTGGCGACCCCGTCTGCTCCATTCTCGCCACCGCTCTCTATCAAGCCGCAAATGCCTCAGGTGCGAAAACTCACTGGAAAGGCACCTACGTCAATATGGAAGGCCCAGCCTTTTCGACCAGAGCCGAATCCCATTTTCATCGCCAAATGGGTTTCGATATTATCGGTATGACGAACCTTGCCGAGGCCAAGCTGGCACGTGAGGCAGAAATCAGTTACGCCACCCTGGCGATGGTGACCGACTACGATTGCTGGCATCAAAGCGCTGCTGATGTCGACGTCGAAAGCGTCATTGCGATTCTCAGGGAGAACGTCGATCTCGCTAAACGCACCATTGCACAAACGATTTCAGGATTCGATGTCACTCAGGATAGCCCCTGCCATCATTCACTCGACAGTGCCATCATGACTCCTAAAGGCGAGTGGCCCGCAGAAAAAGTCAGCCAACTGAAGCCCCTTCTCTCACGTTTCCTCTAAAAACGATTCGTCATGGCACTGATTCCAAGTCAATCTAGCGGCATGAATCATTTCCAAGTTTTAAGCCTATCTTCGATTACCAGTCTGATCTTCGTCATCTCCTGTTCTGACCCGGGGCAGCCTCAAAGAGTGAATCCGGGAAATGCAGAAGAAGTCTCAAGCATCCCATCTGACGTGCCCGCAAATGTGGTCACCTCCGCAGAAGAAATTTGTCAGAAGCTGGGTGGTGCTGTCGTGGTTGGCTGGTATTGGGATTACGAAGACATGGGCTGGGAATGCCGACTCCATGGACTCGACCGCCCCGCTGAACTCGACCTCAACGAAGATGGCTCCTTTTCAGAACTCGAAATTCCTTACACCTTCGATGAAATCAAAGAAGCTCTGCCGGAGGTCGCAGAGAAAATGATCGCTATGTGCAATTCTGAAAAAGCGCCCTTCATCGAATTATCACTACGCCGGGTTGAGCACCTCGATACACTCCCATCGTTAAAAGAGGCCTGGTCCCTCAGCGGAGTCGTCATCGAATTTCAATGTGCTTCCGGCACCGATTTTGAACTCGATGCTCGAGGACTGCATATTTTGCGAGGGAATGACGATTAAGAAGAAAACTGAATCGAAATCTACTGGTTATCTGCGATTCAAGGCCCTAATACTATTCTTAGATGCCACGTAAAACGACGAGGAAGACAACGACGAGAAAGACCGCCCGAAAGTCGGCACCTAAGCGTCGTCCACGCCGCAAAAAACAAACCATGCCAGCCTGGCAATGGGGCATCCTCGCCCTTTCCTTTATCTGCCTGTTAGGAAGTGTTTACCTGACCTTCTTTCACGATCAGGCAGATGAGAAGGAAATCCCTTCAACGTCATGGGAACCTTCTATTACTGAAAAAGCCCGCGAGCTAGCTCAGGAGCATCCAGAGGCCGAAGTCTTTAATCTCGATACCACAGAAAAAAAAAAGTAGTTCCGCCTACCACTTCGTCTCAATCCTCTCCACCACCGAGACCGGAAAAGAAACCTGCTGAGACCACCGACTTTACATTTACTCCCCCCCCCTTCGAAAAGCCGGCTGATCCACCACCTCCACCTCAGCCAGTAGCTCCACCTGTCAAAGTCGTAAAGAAGCTGGAGACAACTGAAGCCCCAGTAGAACCACCTCCGGCTCCTCGAGCAGAGCCTGTTATCATCAACCCACCTGTGCCTGGTATTGCCGCTAAGGCAGTCCCGGTTACCGCGCCCCCTCCTGAAACAGTCCTCGATTATGCCGCCTGGCAAATTCGTCTCGAGCGCTGGCATTTTTCATGCGGCACCATTGATGGGGAATTTGGTCCACGTAGCCGTCGAGCGGTCACTCAATTTCAGAAACATCACGGGCTCGAGACCACAGGCCTCCTCGACGATGTAACACGACTCAAATTAGGACTGCCTGGAAATCCCTTTCAGCTCTATCGTGTGAGCACAGCTGATATGGATCTGATTCAGCCACCACCCTCCACTTGGCTGGACAAAGCAGAAACTGACTTCCTTGGTTACCACGATGGGTGGGAAATGCTGGCCGAAAAATTTCATAGCACTCCAGAATTCCTTCAATCACTCAATCCAGGAGTCTTGGAAATAGCCGTCAATTCAACCCTCACTGTCCCCAACTTGGATCATTCACGTCCCCTTCCGAAAGTCGACCAAATCGTCATTCTCCTGCAAGAGACGACCCTTCTCACTTACAAAGAGGGTCAGGTTCAATCTTGCTTCCCCTGCTCCATTGCCCGTGACAAAAATAAAAGACCTGCTGGCGAACTCAGGGTCAAAAACCGGGCTCCTAATCCTAACTACACCTTTGATCCCTCCCTCTTCCCGGATGTCTCGATAGAAGAAGGAATTACTCAACGAATGATCATTCCCCCAGGGCCCAACAACCCCGTCGGCCTCGCCTGGATGGGGCTAACACTCCCTGGATATGGAATCCATGGGACACCTGAACCGACCCAGATTTCAGCAACCGGATCATCCGGCTGCTTCCGCCTCGCTAATTGGAACGCTAAAAAACTCATCAACATGGTCAGCGTCGGCACCCCCGTCGAAGTCATTCCCTAAATACCCGCCAAAGAAGATCTTGATTAAGTGATATCCTCTCTGGCAAGAGCCCGCCTGATTCAGCACATCGCAACGTCATTGCGAGCAAGGCGAAGCAATCCAGACCAACGTACACGAATTCCCAAGATGAGCCCGCACTACGAGATTCTTTTCCAACCACTAGCCGCCCCCCTTTGAGCCCTTTCCCATTCACTCAGGTCTTGTTACCAGAGAAGGACGACAAAACATCCTCCCTGCGAGCTTCGCCTCGGACAATGGTCGGGTGCCGAGAGCTAATCGCACGGCAGAGGGGTCAATAGAAAAAATTGAAAAAACTTAATTTCAAAACACCACTCACCCTCGCTCTTTCCACATCATCCTGCAGTCTCTCCTGACAACTCTTCAAAACAGACCTTTGATTTCAGCTATTGATTTCTTATAGTAGCGGCGTGAGTAGCCGTAGAACGACCCGAGTAGCCCAGGTTTTAAGGGAGGAGCTATCTCGCCTCATTACCAAAGAACAAACCCTCGATAATCTTCTCATCACGATTACAGATGTCACCCTTGCCCCTGATTTAAAGCAGGCGACGATTTTTTTCAGCACCCTGAGCCAAACGAAATCAGCCGAGACGGTTGCCGGCTTGTTATCCCGTCATGCGCATCACTGGCATCATGAAATCAGTAAAAGGGTCCACATGAAATACGTACCTAAGTTACACTTCAGCCCCGATGATACGATTGAGCGGGGTGACCGTGTTTTAAATATCCTGCGAGAACTCGATCAACCTGAGGATCACTCCTAATCGTATTCATGGCAGACCGGTATGACATCATCGTCGTTGGCGCTGGTCCTGCAGGTTCTCTCTACGCCTTACTCACTGCCAGAGCAGGCTTTCGCGTACTTCTCCTTGATCGCGAGTTCTTCCCGCGCAATCGTATCTGCAACGGAATTCTCCATCCCGACGCTCATCGCATTTTAAAAGAAACCGGTCTCTGGGAATCCTTCCAGAAATTGCCTAGCTCTCAGATAACGACTGTTGAATTCTCTGCCGAAGATGATGGCGGGGTCTCGGCACCACTCGCCCTCGCAGGATATTTTGAAAGCACTGTCTCTCGAACACTCTTCGATGAATGGCTCCGCAGTGAGGCTGAAGCAGCAGGTGCCGATTTTCTCCCGGGTGTCTCGGTGAGGAGCTTTGAGGGGCGCAAGGAGCTCATCACCAGTGAGGGTGATTTTGAAGCTGACCTGTTTATAGGTGCAGATGGTCGGCGCTCGTGGATGGCCCGGGCCTCCGGTCTGGCTAGTCATCTCGGCTCCTGCAACCGGATCGCATGGCAATCAATCCTTCCTGAAGAGGTTCTTGAAGAAGGACCGGTACACATTAAATTTTTCCAGGAGGGCTACTTTGGCGTCAATCGTCAGGGAGGTGGATCCGCCAATCTCTGCATGCTCCTGAACCGACATAGTTTTGATACACCGCAAATGATTATCGATCGGTATTTTGAAAATTTACCGCCTCTGGGCTGGTCGAGCACCTATCCGGTCAGCCGTCCTATCAACAAAGCAGCTGAGAACAAAGTCATTCTCATTGGTGATGCTGCAAGATTATTAGAACCGTTCACTGGGGAAGGGATCACCATGGCACTTTACACCGCCCAAACTGCAGCTCACGTCACCATTAATTCCAAGATGCCGGACGGAACTTATCGTGATTTGGAAAAAAAATACCGCAAGAAACACCGCGCACTCTATCAAT
The DNA here is from genome assembly GCA_039815855.1 of Verrucomicrobiota bacterium. Classification (GTDB taxonomy): domain Bacteria; phylum Verrucomicrobiota; class Verrucomicrobiia; order Methylacidiphilales; family JBCBYL01; genus JBCBYL01. The sequence goes on along the minus strand of JBCBYL010000027.1, from coordinate 7,218 downwards.
CCATGAAAGTGTATAATGGGCTCAGTCGCTGGCTGGCTCTCTCACCCTACCGCGGTATCTTTGCCGCTAAGGTGGCCAAGAGACTCCCCTTTTTACTCAACTATGCAGCTCGTGATTTTCTACCCGGACAGAGCTTGATCAAAGAATGACAGGCTCCCAAACCTCGACTATAAGGAATGAATGAAAATTGCGATTGCGGCAGACCACGGTGGATATGAGTTTAAAGGAAAACTGACTGAATTCCTAAAAGAACAAGGGCATGAAGTCATGGACTGCGGGCCTCACACCCTCGACCCAGCCGACGATTATCCTGATTTCGGCAAGCCCGCGGCCACTGCGGTATCGGAGGGGAAGGCAGATCGCGCCATCCTCACCTGCAATAACGGCATCGGCATGTCCATCCTGGCCAATAAGATGAAAAACGTTAGGGCTGCGGTCGTCTATAATGAGAAGTCAGCAGCCAACACGCGAGAGCATCACGATTCCAATGTGCTCGCACTTGGCGGCCAGGAATTCAGCGAGGAAGATCTTCTCCGATTCACTGACATCTGGCTCAAAACAGAATTCCAGGGAGGCCGCCACGAACGGCGCATGAGTAAAATCATGAACGCTTCTGATTAACTCGCTCATTCCTATGAACGAGGTTAAACAGGATCCGAAATTCATTGAAACCGCCTGCGTCGTCGGCGTCTACAAAGAGAAGGAAGATGAAGCTGAAACAGCCGACCTTCTTCATGAATTAGCCCTCCTAGCAGAAACACTTGGCGTTGAGGTAGTAGAATCACAGTTGATCCATGTCCGTGAATTCAATGCCAAGCTCCTGATGGGCTCTGGAAAAGCACAGGATTTGAAGGACTTGGTTCGAGGAAAAGGAATCGACGCGATTATTTTTGATAACCCCCTTTCACCCGCCCAACAGCGCAACTGGGAGCGCTTTTCTAAAGTCTGCGTCGTCGACCGCCAGGAAGTCATTATCGATATTTTTGCCAGAAGGGCCCAGACCCGGGAAGCACGTCTCCAAATCGAGCTGGCTCGCCTTCAATATTCTCTACCGCGCCTGACACGTGCCTGGTCACACCTAGGCAAACAAGGAGGCGGCATCGGTGCCAGAGGTGAGGGCGAAACTCAGCTCGAGCTCGACCGCCGCATGGTTCGGGACAAGATAGCCCGCTTAAAAAAAGATATCGTTCAAGTCCGGAAAAACCGGGCCACCCAGCGAAAACACCGCCAGCGAATCCCGATGCCGCAAGCGGCCATCGTGGGCTATACGAATGCCGGTAAGTCTTCACTCCTGCGGAAGATGACTGGAGCAGATGTACTCGTGGAAGATAAGCTTTTTGCCACCCTCGACACCACCACCAGGAAACTAGAACTACCTAACCGCCAGACTCTACTCCTGACGGATACGGTTGGATTTATCCGGCGTCTCCCTCACCAACTCGTTGACGCTTTCAAAGCCACCCTCGAAGAAGCCATCGAAGCCGACTTCCTCATTCACGTCTTAGATGCCGGTCAGGAAGAAATTGGGAAAGTCCATGAAACCACCATGGCTGTCCTCAATGAACTCGGCGCAAAGGACAAAGAAATTCTCACCGTGCTCAATAAAATTGAAACCGTAAACGAATTCTCCCAGCAGCAAGTCATCAATTCCCTCTTCCCGGAAGCGATTAAAATTTCCGTCCATACCGGTCAAGGAATGGAAGACCTGCACTTTGCCCTCAGTGATGTCCTCGCTAGAAAAACAGGCACCGCTCAACTCATCATTCCTCAAAGCCAGAACGATATCATTGCCCGCCTCCATCGCGAAGCCAACGTCCTCAACATCGAATACCATGGCCAAAACGTCGAAATCCTCGCAATCATCCCAGACCGAGTCCGTTCCTCCTACCTGCCTTTCATCACCACTCCAATCAGCTCACAATCACCATCCATTCTGCCATCTCCCACCACCTCCTAATTTATAATGTCACACCTGTAACATTTTTCTTACTTATATTACTATTAGAAGCTAAGTAGGTAATTTAATACTTTTTTTCTTGTCGTTGCCTCTTTAGAAGGACATGTTATCTCCAGTTCTTTGCAAGACGACGTGAGCTTCATGGAATCCTGTGAAAGTCAGGAACAGTTGCGCTGCTGTAACTGGTTACGAGCTCCCAAGATGCCAATCTTCAATTTTGGAGGTGAAGGCGGGAGTAAGGCCATCGGTGATCCGATAGAAACCAGAAGTCAGAACACTTGAATCTTTCGTCCCTGTTCGTCCCACCCGTGTGGGATGGAAAACTTCTTCGCAAAAAGAAGAACGGGGATCACAAAGCCATTTCTTTCTGATCCCTTAAACAACAAATAAGGAGATCAAAAATGAAAAATAGAGCAATCGCAATCGCCCTTCTGGCGATATGTAATACAATCCACAGTCAACCCATCGATTTCGAAGACCTCAGCTTCACTTCGGGTAATTTCGAAAACGGAGCCAACCTCGGAGGATCGGTAAATATCGTTAATGACCCCTTCGGTCCGAGCACTGGAAGCACCGTGACAAACACCTCATCGTTCACAAGTGGGACCACCGATCAAGCTACCTTCGAAACAAATTACACCGAGGGCTATACTGGGCCTAATGGCACTGGAAGTTTTACCTTTTCTTCGTGGACACCTTGGGCCTATTCAAGAGACACAGACACCACGACGGCAGGCTTCGTAAACCAATATAGTGCCATACCTGGCTCTGGATTTGACGGGTCTTCTAACTATGGAATCAGTTTCGGAGCCGGTGCATCACTTACCTTTGATATCGCCCAAGACTTTGCGGGGCGTGGTCTCTACGCCACGAATACAACCTACGCTTATCTCAGTATGCTCAATGGGGATGCGGCTAACCCTGGAGGAGGTCCTGGTAAACAGTTTGGGGGAGTAACCGGGAACGATCCTGATGAATTCGTTCTGACGATCACTGGATGGATCGGAGGAACCAGTGGCACTCAAACTGGATCTGTCGATTTTCATTTGGCCGACTTCAGCTTCTCCGATAATTCCCAGGATTATATTGTAGATGATTGGACTTTTGTTGACCTGTCTACCCTAGGTACAGTCGATACTCTTTCCTTTGATTATACTTCTACGGATACAGGTTCATTTGGAATTAATACGCCAACTTATTTTGCCGTTGATAACATAGGAGCGGTACCTGAGCCTAGTTCTATCAGCTTAGTATTGCTTGGCTTGGCCTATCTATTTACTCGTAGAAACAACAAATAATATTGCTCAGATGAAAATACATCGAGATTGGGTTAAGCCCATTTCACTCGCAATCTGCTTCATTATTTTGCCTGCTAGCAGCTGGGGAGGGCCACATGCTCCTCCAGCTGGGCAAGCCGGCTCATCAGCCGTCTCTGCTACAGACCTGAGTATCGTGGGATGGGCCACAGGATACGAAAACATGATTTTGGGACCAGGGACTTCCATTTCAGAACCTGATCCGTTTACAGGTGCATCCTATGGTCCAGAGCTGACTCTGGGCCCCTCCGATGCAACAGGCTCCGAACATCCAGTACTCCCCCTGGGGCAAGCCGGGCAAATTACTTTAACTTTTGACCAGCCAATTTCAGATGGTGAGGGTTATGATATTGCTGTTTTTGAGAATTCCTTCAGCTCCACCTTTCTGGAGCTGGCCTTTATTGAAGTGAGTTCGAATGGAGTGGATTTTTTTCGCTTTCCGTCAGAGTCACTGACCACTGAATTGGTGAATTCATTTAACGGTCAGGTCGATGCGACGGACATTGATGGATTAGCAGGAAAATATGCTGCCACTTATGGCACTCCCTTTGATTTGTCTGAATTACAAACTGTCAGCCCTCTGTTGAATACCAGCGCTGTGACACATGTGCGAATCGTTGACATCCTTGGCGATGGCAACACCTTCGACACTCAGGGAAACCCGATCTATGACCCTTATCCGACAGCTACAACCGCTGGCTTTGACTTGGATGCGGTAGGAGTCCTTCATCAAGCGGCTGATTACACATCATCCATTGCTGTAAGTGTCTCTGATGTGCTCAAAAGAGGGCCTGGAGATGATGCAGATGAAGATGGTTGTTCTAATGCGATGGAGTATGCCCTTGGAACAGATGCAGGCGACCCTCAGTCGAAAGGAGTTTTCCAAATTGATATGCCGTCTGGCAACGCGCCCGTTTTTAGCTTTTCGCGAGATCGATCCGCGTATCAAGCAGAGTTAACCATTCTTTGGAAAGCTGACCTTTCATCACCGACATGGTCATCTGTTGCAGAGAAACCTGTCGGTGAAAATTGGCAATCACTCGTTACCGGTGTCCATGTCAATGAAGATGAAAATGGGAATGTAACCGCAACTGATACACGGAGCGGCCTAACCAAAGGTTTCTTTCAATTAGAAGTAACGCTGTGAATCAGATGAGGAGTTCCAGCAACAAGAAACAAGCGTATAGTGAATCCGCATTCACTCTAATCGAGATTTTGGTTACGGTAACCATTGTTGCGATCTTGGCAGCACTTGCCCTCCCTGCACTTCAGAGGGCTTTGCAGGCAGGCCATACGGCGGAGTCCATGTCCAACCTCAGACAACTGGCTGCAGCCAACCTGGCCTACGCGGCTGACCATGATGGCTCATTTTGCCCCGCACAAAGTCCAGATAATCTCCTACGCTGGCATGGCCGGAGATCATCGTCCGGCTCTCCGTTTGATCCTACAGATGGGTTCCTCTCCCCTTATTTAGGCCGAAGTCGTCGCGTCACCACTTGCCCCCTCTTCACTGACTTTGTAGATACCTCAGCGAGCTGGGAATTAGGCGCGGGGGGATATGGCTACAATTCGGCATACATCGGAGGTTCTTACCACAGTTATTTCCGACCTGAACGGGTATCAAACATTCCTAGAGCAACAACAACGATTATGTTTACCACTTCCGCCTTCCCTTCAGGAGGCGAGGTTCAAGAGTATGCTTATACAGAGCCATTTCGCTGGATTGATCCTAGTGGAAATCTTGCGGGGTCACTCCAGCCCAGCACCCACTTCCGTGCGAATGGAAAAGCACTGGTGGCCTGGTGTGATGGACGGGTAACCGCGGAAGCCCCTAACTCATCTGGCCTGGACAGCCATATGATCGGCTGGTTTGGACCGGAGGCTGAAAATGGTTATTGGAATCCACGGCGTAGCTATTCTCATCGCCCATGAATTCTGAAACTTCTGGGTCTGGCCATCCTTGCAGCTGCTTTGTTTTTCTTTTTTCCTGGTCTACCGGAATCATGCTCGTGGATCAACTTTGGGTTCTACTGGCTATTCTCGGAGTGATGCAGCTCCTGCTTCTAAAAGCAGGACGTCAGGACACCTTTCGGATTTTATTATTTAGCCTGCTCACTTTTCTTCCCGCCCTGCTTCTGATCAACGTTCTTTTTCAAAGCCCGGGAAAAACCGTCTGGATCGAGCTGCCAGGAGGCTTTCTTTTGACTGGAGAGCCTGTTCTTTACGCACTTACTATGGCCGTGAAAATTATCGCTGTTATTCAGGTGTTCTTTTTCGCTGGCTTGATTAGTAGCCAAACCCGGATGTTGAACTGGTTGATGACCCAATTCCCATCCATCGCCATCATGGCTCAGGTCAGCATGCGTGCGATCCCCAAACTCCAGGCAGACTGGGAACAGGTTTTTCACGCGCAGCGACTTCGATTGCAAAATACAGCTACGAGGTGGCTTCGCATCAGACATTACATTCACCTTTGGAAACCCATGCTTCATCGCAGTCTTTCACTTTCTCAAGTCTATGCAGAAGCCTTAGCGAGTCGGGGTTATGGGAGTGGTCCACGGTCTGTGATGAATCCGATTGGTTGGCTCAAACAAGACATCATCGTCTCTACTCTCTCTTTCAGTGGCCTCATCATTCTGATGACTTGTGAACAAATCAGCGTCGTTCTGACCATCTCACTCGTTGTCAGTTTACTCATCCTGATCTACGCTACTGCCTTCTTTCATGCAAATCAAAGGACTGAGCTACCGCTACCCTGACACGAACAAGTGCGCTATCGACGATTTTTCGCTCGGACTCAATGAGCCCAGCCTGGTCGTCATCGGGGGAAGCGGAGGAAGTGGAAAATCAACTCTGGCCCGCTGTATCGCTGGCTTACAAGTGTCCCTCTATGGCGGTCGTTTGAACGGAACAATTACCTGCAAAGGTCATTCCATTTTGACCCCTGATGATGGAACGAATGCGAAGATTGGACTGGTTTCTGACCAAGTCTCCCGACAGTTCCTAATGCCGACGGTTCGGGCAGAACTCTGTTTTGGTCCTGAAAATCTCAACTCGCCTCCTGTTGAAATCCAGAAACGACTCACAGATCTTACCAAAGCACTTCACCTCACTCATCTTCTGGATCGAGATCCAGAAAGCCTATCGGGAGGAGAAAAACAGCGTCTCGCTCTGGCGAGTATTGCCATCATGGAGCCTGAAGTACTTGTTTTAGATGAACCGCTATCTCATCTGGATCCTGATTCAATCAGAAGTTGCCTCGACCTGTGCCAGAATCTACTCGACCGAAAGAAAAGTGTCATTGTTTTAACGACCAACCGAGACCTCTGGCTTACCCAGAAGCATCATTTTCAGCCTCTGGCAGAAGATCATGAATCAACAACAGAAACTCCTTCAACGTATCTGAACAGTCTCGAGGACCTGGACCAGAAAGCGAATCAAGAGACAAAAGAACCTTTATTCAAAATCGAATCCTTCTCATACCGCTATGCGAAAGAGAAACCACTCATCGAAAATTTCGATTTAACTCTAGACCGTGGAGAGATTCAGCTTTTAGTTGGCCCTAACGGGAGCGGGAAAAGTACGCTACTGCAATTCATTGCCGGAATCCTTGAAAGCGATGCCTTTGAGAAGCCTGTATTAAGCTCCATCGGATACCTACCTCAAGATCCTGAATCTCTCTTCTTACATGATACACTTGAGGAAGAACTAAATTATATGTCTGATGTCCTGGAAAGTACGCCCGCCCCGGAGTTAATGGAGATCTTCATAGAGCGAGGAATCGACCATGATACGACGAGCCCTTTAAGATCGCTTCCAGCCAGCGAGAGACAGATCGCGGCTTTATCTTTAGTATTACTCGCTGAGATCCATCAGCGCAGTCAGCTGTCCCATATCGAGATGATTCGTTGGTTCATCGAGAAGGTAGAGTGGATGCTCAGCGAG
>JBCBYL010000213.1:0-2451 GCA_039815855.1 Verrucomicrobiota bacterium | reverse complement strand
GTTTGATCTCCCTGTTTCAGAATATCCGCTTTGAGCAAATAAAGATTGGGGTCGATTGGTGTAAGCCGCAGCGCAGTATTCACAGCTTCACTGGCCTCTTCTGAGCGATTGAGGCGAAGTAAGATTCGGGCATGCTGTTCATAGATCCTGGCATCAAGATCTCTTGACCGATAAGCTTTTCTTAACCCAAACTGTTTCTCGTCAGGGCTTTCAGTTTTCCCTGAGTCCCGGCCTTTTACCTTTTCGATGAGATGAGAAGTAAGCGTCAAGGCACGGTCTAAGTGCTTAATACGAATTTGGAGTGACTTGTTCATTTCTGAAGCTTCCATCAAATACGTTACATGGTCGAAGTATGCTTTTACGTTGGATTGATTTTCAGGTAAGTCTTGAACAATGGATAAGGCTATTTTTGAATGCTCCAGAATCTCAGGCATTTCTTCAGTTAAACGATTGTTCTTTTGTGCTTTCAGGTAAATTGAGCTAGCCAGGCTAGAATGTGCACGCGCACTAAGAGGACTCACATCTATAGCGGATTGAAAGAGGCGAATATCGGTTTTCCAGTCCTCATTTCTTATATTGGTCCTCACGATAAGGGCAATCATGACGAGAGAGCCTATTCCGACACCGATCAACTGAATCTGGGCTCTGCATTGTCGTCGAAGATGGTCGATTCCCAAGACCAGAAGACCCGCGAGTCCGACCAAAGGGATATACCAAAAACGTTCGCCAAAAATGCTTGATGCAATGAGAATGAAATTGCCGCCTGGAAGATACGGAAGGAGAACCATACTCAGAAGAAATGCACTTTTAGGATTTCGAGGCCCCAGTCTTAAACCCAGCAAAATGAGCCCGAACATGGCGCCGTAGGCAACAAGTGCCATTCCGTCACGGAAGGACAAGGGAGGGAAACGAGCAGGCAGAATCTGGGCAAAAGAATAGTCCACGCATAGAGTAGCAGGCCAAAGTATTAATCCTAAGCCACGGAAAAATATTTCCGCTGCCGTAATCTGCCATGAGACCCAATTGGCGTTTAAAAGGGGATTGTCCGTATAGGCCACGCCTGATAAGGGAACATCATGATATAAGGCAGCCCTCCAGAGGAGGACTAAGAACACCGCTGATCCGGACGGAATGAGCCAGCATCGAGCTGATTTCCTCAGACCAATCCAAAAGCCTTTCCTCCAAACCCTCTTCTCCGCATGCTTTTGTATAATCAGTATCTCGTAAGCAGCTAGCAATCCGGGTATAACCCAAGCTGTTTCCTTACTTAAGCTTCCAAGCACAGAGCACCCAAAGACGGTCCAAGCCCAGAGAAGTGAGTCTGATAGCCGATATTGCCGGTAAGCTAAAATTGCAGCGAGTATGAAGAACAGGGCCAATAAATCTGATCGCCCCACAATATTGGTCACCGCCTCAGTTGTAACCGGGTGAACGGTTAAGATACCCGCCCCAAAAGCGGAGATCATATTCCGGTTCACCAAACTGCGAAACAACAAGAAAGCCAGAGTGCAGTTCAACAAGTGAATAATAAGATTGATGATCCCGAAACCGGCTCGGTTATCGGAAGAATCCCAAACGGCTTTGTTCAGAAGAAAGGAGGTGGTCGTGACTGGCCGATAGAGCCCCAATATATGAGGTGACCAGTAGTCTTCCGTCCAAATCTTTTTTAGGTTAGCTGGCGTCAGTTCCTGGACACGACTGTCATCAAGCAGAACCGCGCGATTATCGAAAATGTATTCACCCTCGATACCGTTAAAGTATGCCAAGATCCCGACAATCCAGATGAAGATAACACACAGGAGTGTGCTAAAGCTTCCGGATAGTCGTAATTTCATCATGACCTACCAGGACGGCAGCATACGTTTTAGCGTTCTAGAATGTCCAGCGCAGTCCTACGGTAGCATGATGATTGAGATGATTTGTAATCTCAAAAGTCGCAGTATTCCCTGCTCCAGCTAACTGGAGATCAAAATCTCCATCAGGTATAAACATGGGTTTATATTCTACAAAAACCGATAAATGAGGGTAATAAATCATTCTCTCTAAACCAAAGATTCCCTGAAAGACAGGGGTAAATTCTGAATTGTTACTGGCTGCAGCCCCAGTTACTACATCTGGGCCAAATGGTGAAACAAGCGCGCCTTGGGCATCAGTTAGTTCCATATAGATCAAACCACCACCAAATCCCAGATAAGGTGTTAAGTGTTCATTATGGAATCGAATCGTTGCATTCACTACGATTGTTACCGATTGAAAATCTGCCTCAAAATTAGTACCTGAGTAACCAGCTGTTCCTTCCATCGTCTCGCTTGTGTCATGATAAATTGCTTCAAGCTCAATACCTGGGACGATCTGAAATTCATTAAAGTCTTTATCTTCAGAGTAATGGAGATATCCGATTTTAATGCCGCCACCAAAACCGAAATCAAATTCACCTTCGCCGCTACCAGT
>JBCBYL010000022.1:0-27951 GCA_039815855.1 Verrucomicrobiota bacterium | reverse complement strand
GGACTCCAAAGGTGATGAAACAAGCGATAACTCCCACAATCTGGATGAAAAACTGCTCACCGTCTCCGTAGAAAAGACCCTTAACCCCATTTTTCCCATTCGAGAAAAGCCCAACGGCCAGACCACCGATGGCACCACATGTTCCGTGAACAGAAATCGCACCCACAGGATCGTCTAAACGGAGAACTTCCTCAATGATCAGTGCGCTAAAGACCACCGCAATTCCACAAATAATCCCGATCACGACTGCAGCCCAGGCATCCACAAACGCACATGGTGCAGTAATACCAACCAAGCCTGCTAGCAATCCATTACAGCAGAAACTGGGGTCAGGCTTGCCGAATTTCCATTTACTGGTCAAAGCAGCGGCTGCCGCTCCAGCACCAGAAGCGAGTGCCGTATTCGCAGCAATAATTCCGATGAACGTGTCTGTCCCAGCTAAAGTTGAACCCGCATTAAATCCGAACCAACCGAAGGCCAAGAGGAAGGTCCCTAAGAACGCCATCGGAATGTTGTGCCCCGGAATCGGGTTCACCGACCCATCTGCATTAAATTTACCTTTCCGCGGTCCGACCATATAGGCGCCAACTAAGGCAAGCACCCCACCTGCCATGTGCACCACTGTCGATCCTGCAAAATCTGTATAGCCAAGCTCACCGAGCCATCCTCCACCCCAAACCCAGTGTCCAAAAAGAGGATAAATAAAGCCAGCAACCAAAACCGAGTGCACAATAAAGCCTTTCAGCTTCCATCGTTCAGCTAATGTTCCGGTTGGAATCGTATTCGCAGTGGTGGCAAAGACCGCTTGGAACAGGAAGAGCGTAAAAATACCTCCCGTGTAGAGAGAATCACCATTCAGCAGCCATCCCGTCGTTCCCATGATGCTGTAAGAGGTCTCACCGATTGAAATCGCCCATCCCTGATCTAAACCTGCACTATAACCAAGAGCTTCATTACCTCCACTAAACCCAAACATGATTGCAAATCCAAAAGCCCAGAAGGCCAACATGCCTACTGCGTAATCCAATAGATTCATCGAGAAAACGTGAGCTGCATTTTTCGACCGCGTAAACCCGGCTTCGAGCAGACCGAATCCAGCCTGCATCAGCATGACCAGAAAGGCCGCAATGAGCACCCAAACCAGATTGGCCCCGACAAATCCTTGGGCAGCTTGTTCTCCCGCAACCTCTAACTCGGCAACACTCTCTGCACGTTCTTCCAGAACTTCTAACTTCCCAGCATCACTAAGCTGCTGTTCTTGCAATTTCTTCAGACCGCTTTCGATTGAATCAAACTTCTTTAGCTTTTCAATTTCCTGTCTGACCTCAGGAGTAATCCCGCTATTCATCAACGCACGTTGCATCTCAATGGTATCGCGTTGAAGCTGGCGCACCTCGCTCTGCAAATTGGTCAGTTCAGAACTCGAGATCGGTTCTGTTTCGGTTTGCGAAATGAGTGGTTGGGCTAAAATCCCCAGGCCAATCATTGCAGTAAAAAATAGTTTTGTAGGTAGAACCGAAATTTTCATAGTCGTCTAAAAAGCAGGCAACGTGCCAATTGCTTATTCTACTGGTCTTCCTCTCCAATATTTCACCTTACCTGAAGGCTTCTTTACTGGCGGCTCATCAGATGAAACCGGTGCACCCGGAGGCGAGGACGCCTCATCAGATTCGACAAATTCAATCACTCCCGCTTTTTTCAAACGCGCCAGAACAAGCTGAACATCTTGAGATGAGCGACCCGTTTGAACGCAAATTTCCATCACTCTTTTTGCTCCGTCACACAGAAGCAACAGGGCAAGATCGTCAGCACTCGCTTGAATCTCACTAGCCGACTTGCCGGGAAGGTAAGTCGGGATGTCATCTAAACTGGGAAGGGACTCTTTGAGAGCCTGCTCCTGGCTGATCTGAGTACTAAGCTCATCGATAAGAACTGAGGTATCAAAAGAAGAAAGAGAGTCTGTTTCAGAAGTGGCTCCTTCCTCAAAAGCAAATTCTGCGTCGATAATCTGGGCACAGTATTTAATCGCATCCAGCCCATTATACTCATTCGTGCTCGCTTCAACGAGTTGGCCCAGCTGAATATAAAGAGAGGCCACAACTTCCGGTGATCCGGGCCTGACAATGTTCAAAGCACCCGTTTGATTACTTCCAACTAATAACCTTAAAACCTCTGGTAGAGGCATTTGGGTGAGACTTCCCTTAAACATATTTCACATTATCAGCACGATTCATACCGATTTTGCACTTTTTCCCGGCGTGAGGCATAAAGTCTGCTACGTTGCATCCAGCGATGCATATTGGTTTATCAATTTGGCCCAAGGATGAAGGGCGCTGGCTCGAGCTTGGCTTGAAAAATAAGTACCAGAACTGTGAGATCATTCGCCTCGAGGAGAATTTGCACCAAGTCCCCTCGATGGATGGATTAATCGTGGATGGTGATCACCCCGGCCCGGGCTTCATTCGTAATTATCGCACTCACCTCGAAACGCATGGTGCGTCTCCACTCCTCATACTGGGACGCTCCGACGCACCCGCTCTTTCCTTGATCGAATGGGACCCCGACTCGACAGCCTTTATCTCCAAGCCTGCACCGATTGATGAGAGCATCGCAGCTCTAGATTCTCTCTTTCGGAAATTTTCAACTGATATTCCCTCTGAACCGACCTCCCCTGATAAACAGATCGGTTACCTTGCCCAACTCCACCTTGCAGATCTCCTACAAATGCTCTGTCAAAGTAGCTGGACCGGCAAACTAGAGGTCCTCCATCTTTCATCTGAAGAAGCAGGATATGTCTTCATTCAGGACGGCCACTTATGGGATGCACGGCAGAATAATTTCCGTGGATTAGAGGCCTGTTATCGTATGCTGACCTGGCCGCGATGCCGCTACGTTTTTGCCGACGATGAAACCAGCTCCAGTGGACGATCCATTGCCATCCCCTGGCAAGAAGTGGTTCTTGAGGGGGCACGTCGCATCGATGATCCAGAGTAGCCTGAGATTCTTGTCGTAGAGCATGAATTGACCCCTTCGCTAATCTACTCTATCATTCCCCTATGAAGATTTGGCAATACAGCCTAATCCTACTGATATCTCTCATCTCGTCATTTTCTCTGACGGCTGAAGAGACCGCTGAGCCGACCAGTTCGAACTCATCTAAAACCAGTATTTCTGATCTCGTCCCTGAGATGCCAGAGAGTCAACCGGATTTTGATCCAACCCCGGAGTGGGCGATTCCCGGAGATCAAGCAAACGAATTCGACATGTCAGATGTTCAGCAGGAATTTCAATCCATGAAAAATAAACGTGAACTCCGATTCACTGAAGAAGATCTCGAAAAAATTAAAAAAGAGAAAAACTGGCTCGTGGAGGAGTGGAAAGCCTATGAGCAGAAAAGAGCCGCCATGGAAATTGAGCTGGCTGCCGGACAAGAACAGACTCTGATTGAAGAAATCCTAAAGCAACAAGAAGAAGTCCAGAAAGCGGAATTGGAAAAACAGAAGAGTGACTCCACGGGCGTCTTCAATTCATTCGAACCCGCGTTACCCGCCGTGTCGATCAACCAATCGGATGTGGATCCGGAACTCTTTGAAAGTATGGGAAAAGAAGACCCGTTCAATACCGGGATCATGTCTGATCCTTCTAACACGAGCCAGCCGACTGAATTTATCAGCCCGAACTCACCCCTCTTAAGTGATCAAACCACCTCTGCGCCTGCTCAGAATGGTCGCCTCACCCTGGAACCGACACCGAATGACTCTCTCTCCTCTCAAAATCCTACGACCACGATGAACACCGCTTTTACGGACGCCATGCGAAATGCTTCTACCAACCCAACTGCGCCTGATATCTATAGCAATGAATCAGGATCAGGTGGGCAGCCGCTTCAGGCTTCCACCCCATCGCTTATTCCGCAACAAGCACAGTTCGCTCAGCAACAGCTCTACGCAGACCGGATTGACCTGCTTCGCCAACAAGAAGAAGCCAGACAACAACAGCTCAATGAGAACAAGCCGACCGTAAAAGACTTTAATCCGGTTTATCGTCAGCTACGTGGAGACTCCCGGTTTAATTAGAGCTTAGCCAGTTCGGCCTGAACTCACCATTAGGTCTCCGAACAGTCGAAGCCGTTTTTGATGATCTGGCACAATGCTAAGTTCTCTAATCGGCATCGGAAGTCGACTGGACCAATTACTATCTGCGACCGGCCCTGGAACATTAAATCTGAGATCCAACCCCAGCAGATCGGTAATATTAATAATCGCCAACCAGGACTGCGCGCCTAAGAAGCGCTCCAAGATACCGGGATAGACCTCAGAGTCGTAGTCCCGTAACAGCTGCTCATCACTTACTTGGGCAAAACGTTGAGTCCGGTACAATTCCCAACTTGACTGCTCCCCCTGGCTAGCTGCCCCCTCTTCAGAATGATTTTCTGCCTGCTCAAACTCGGACCACCAATTCTCCCAGAACCCCTTCATGGTCAAATGATCATGCGTGGAAAGCGTGCAAAGGGATAGCTTGGGGTAGTTTTCCGGTTTGCGGTATTCTTTGGTTGCTTCATCGCGCTCGAAAACTGGAATTTTAAATCCTGAGATACCGAGCTTCTCCAAATTGGGACGAACGTAATCTGGCACGACTCCTAAATCCTCGCCTATGACCACAGCCTCCTGAGCCTCATCAAGTAAGACGGTTAAGAGTCTTTCCCCGTGTTCACAGTTGAGCGCCTTATTTTCAGCTGTTTCATCATCTTGAGGCAGAAATTGAGGAAGGGCTCCACATCTCTCAATGACGTCCTCTTCACTCAGGTCAGTAAATTCATGATTTTGCTGCGGAGGCCAGGGGAATGCATAGATTCGATAAAAACCCAGGATATGATCAATCCGAAAAGAACGAAAGATGCGCACCGTCATTCGCACTCTCCGTCTCCACCAGGCATAATTACTGGCTGCCATCCGCTCCCAATCATAGAGCGGAATCCCCCAGTTCTGACCCCAGTGTTTGACAAACGCGTCATCCTGGAAGAGAGGTTCCGGTGGAGCGCCTCCTGACCAGTTTAAATCGAAAGACTCACGGTCCGCCCAGACGTCCGCGCTGTAACGACTCAGCCCAAAGGGAATATCTCCCATCAGTGCAACCCCGCACTCGTCTGCGATGGCTCGTACTCGATCCCACTGCCGATAGGCCACCCACTGAAGGTATTGGAAAAAATCAACTCGTTGCCTGATCCCTGCCCCTTCATCACCCGCGAGAGAATGCAGCCACGTCTCGACACTGGTTCTATCTTTAAAATGATCTGACCAGTCATCCCAAACGGGAGAGCCGTCATGCGATTCCATGCCGATGCGGAAGAGTGCGTAATCCATCAGCCAGTCATTCTCATCCTGACAAAACGTCTGCCACTCCCGATAAATCTCAGAATCCTGATCTTGGACGAACCGGGAAAACCCTCTTTCCAGCAGGGAACGCTTGAGTGACTTCACCTTCGCATATTGAACGGGTCCTTCGCTCAGTTGATGCCTGGTCTCATCATTGAGAAATTCCTCAAGGTCAGCATCAATCAATCCTGGCACCGATTCTGGTGAAAGAGCCAGCGTGGAGGGCTCGATTGCTACTGAGCTGATCGCATTATAAGGACTGTGATCATCGCTGGTCTCATTGATGGGTAGCAATTGAAGGACCTTCAGTTGCTGATCCCGACACCAGCGGATCATATCGATCAAGGTTTCTGTGTCACCCACTCCAAGATCATCATGGCTTCTCAGGGCGAACAGCGGCACAAAAATACCTACTGAACGATGTTCAGAGCTAAAGTTCATGGGAGAGGATTAGACAGCAAGACCCGTCACCGGGCAAGCCACACCTTAGTAACGGTAGTGGCTTGGCTTGTACGGTCCACCCACTGGAACGCCGATATAATCAGCTTGTTCCTTACTCAGGACCGTGACCTTGGCTCCGATTTTCTCAAGGTGGAGACGAGCCACTTCCTCATCCAGTTCTTTGGAGAGGACACTGACCCCTGGTTTTGCTGATTCGCGATTCTCCCAGAGATCAATCTGAGCCAGGACCTGGTTGGTAAAGCTGTTACTCATAACAAAACTGGGGTGGCCTGTCGCACAACCCAGATTCACTAATCGTCCTTTGGCCAGCATGTAAAGACAACGCCCATCCGGGAAAATGTATTTATCGACTGCGCCTTCACTTTCAGGCTTAACGACTTCTATTTTAACTCCATCCAGTTGGTTCAACTTATCGACTTGGATTTCGTTATCGAAGTGTCCGATGTTACAAACGATCGCTTCATCAGCCATTTTCTGCAGGTGATCTACCGTGATGATATCTTTGTTCCCAGTGGTAGTAACATAAATGTTCGCCCACCCGAGAGTATCTTCAACTGGTAAAACACGGAACCCTTCCATCGCAGCCTGGAGAGCACAGATGGGGTCGATCTCAGTGACCACGACTTGTGCACCCATGCCGCGGAGAGCTTGCGCACATCCTTTGCCCACATCACCGTAACCGCAAACCACAGCCACTTTACCGGCAATCATGACATCGGTTGCTCTCTTGATACCGTCGATCAGAGATTCACGACAACCATAGAGGTTATCGAACTTTGACTTGGTGACTGAATCGTTGACGTTGATCGCAGGAACCAACAGCGTCCCGGCATTCGACATTTCATAGAGACGATGAACTCCAGTGGTGGTTTCTTCAGAAACACCCTTCCAGTCTTCTGCCACGGAATGCCAGTGTTTTGGCTTCTCAGCGAAGATTTCTTTCAGCTTCGCTTTGATAATGGCTTCTTCCTCACTGCCGGACTCGGACTCAACCCAGTCACTACCGTTTTCCAGTTCATAGCCTTTATGGATTAAAAGGGTCGCATCACCGCCGTCATCTACGATGAGTTGAGGTCCTTTACCGTCTGGCCAGGTCAGTGCCTGCTCAGTGCACCACCAATATTCTTCCAGACTCTCACCTTTCCAGGCAAAAACCGGAATCCCACGCGCTGCGATCGCCGCTGCCGCGTGATCCTGGGTAGAGAAAATATTACATGATGCCCAACGGACATCTGCACCCAGTTCAACGAGCGTTTCAATTAAAACAGCAGTCTGAATGGTCATGTGCAATGACCCGGCTACACGCACGCCTTGCAACGGCTTGGAGGCTCCGTATTTCTCGCGCAGGGCGACCAATCCAGGCATTTCGCTTTCGGCGATGTCCAACTCTTTCCGGCCAAAATCGGCCAATGCCAGATCTTTTACTTTGAAGTCACCGCTATCGATGACTTTTTGACTTACGATTTCTTTGCTCATTAAAATAGTTCCTTTTTCTTTGTTAGATGAATTAGAGACCTGCAGCTTTACGTAAGGCTGCGGCTTTGTCTGTTTGCTCCCACGGAATGTCCTTGAGACCAGCTTTACGACCAAAGTGCCCGTAGTTATTCGATTTGCTATAAATGGGTCTTAGCAAATTCAACTGAGTCACAATATCCGCCGGCTTGAAACTGAAGACCTTATCGACTGCCTTTTCAATTTTGGCCTCACTGACCTTGTGCGTTCCAAATGTGTCGATAGAAACCGAAACCGGCTTCGGGTAGCCAATCGCGTAAGCAAATTGAATTTCCGCTTTGTCCGCCAGCTTTGCAGCAACAATATTCTTAGCGACATATCGCCCCATGTAAGCCGCACTCCGGTCGACCTTACTCGGGTCTTTCCCGCTGAAGGCCCCACCACCATGGCGTCCCATTCCCCCGTAGGTATCAACAATGATTTTTCTACCGGTCAATCCGCAGTCCCCCTGAGGTCCTCCGATAATGAATTGGCCCGTCGGGTTCACTAAATACTGGGTCCGCCGGTCTAAGAGCTTAGCCGGAAGCACTTTCTTAATCAGTTCTTCAATGATGAAGCTCTCAATCTCTTTGTGCGATACCCCTTCCGCGTGCTGAGTAGAAACGACCACGGCAGAAATCCGTTTGATTTTGCCATCAAGGTATTCGACCGAGACCTGCGTCTTTGCATCAGGGCGGAGCCACGCCACTTTCTTGCTGTGACGGATCTGAGATAACTTACGCCCTAAGAAGTGTGAATACATGATCGGCGCCGGCATCAGTTCCGGAGTCTCATTACAGGCATACCCGAACATCAGGCCTTGATCACCTGCACCCTGCTCTGCCGTCTTCTTGCCCTTCGCCTTCTTAGCGTCCACCCCCTGGGCAATGTCCGCACTCTGACCAGTTAATGCATTCGTAACAAAAACTTTATCGGCATGAAAAACATCATCGTCATGGACGTAACCAATCTTCCGAATCGTATCCCGAACCACTTTCTCATAATCGAATCTTGCCTTCGTCGTAATTTCCCCAGCCAAGACAACCAAGTTGCTTTTGACCAGTGTTTCACAAGCCACTCGGCTCTTACGATCCTGCGCCAGACAGGCGTCTAGCACCGCATCCGAAATTGCATCACTGACTTTATCCGGATGACCCTCGCCAACCGATTCCGATGAAAATATCACTTTTCTTGCCATATCCTCACAAATTTATCTTCCACCTTATTTCTGACAAGATAAATATAATCACATCAAGATCTATTGATATGAAAAAATAATGTCACAGGTGTGACATTATTTTTTTGGGGCCTTGCCGTGCGGTGTTGGGAGTGCGGATGGTGCAGTGGGTGGGGGAACTGACCTAGACTGAAGCTTCTCGAGCTGGGGAAAGTGGGGAAGGTGGGAAAGCGATTTTAGGGTGCGGAATTATCCCAATTCGTGACCCAGCGGTAATAGATGAAATTACTCGTGTCTGCAGGGGTATCTCTTTCATTTGCCGTTGACCAGATATCCGGAACGACCAGATTAAATAACGATTTGCTTTGACCACCTGGCCCCGAACTAGAGGAAAAATCGTAAAAGTATCCATAGGGAAATCCAAAAGGATCAACGAGTGCAGATACTCCACCTGTCGAGTTATCTACCTGCCCTTGGCGCGCTTCAAAATAAACAGTCGTGGTAGGTGCCAGGGTGTAGTCAGATCTTCCACATAGTGCAGCGAAGAGTTGCTGAGAGGCAACCGTGTATCCAGACCCAGTAGGATCTCCAGAATAGACCGATCCAGGGACCCCGACTTGGGTTGCATTAGGATAATCTCCGTTATCGATTTTAAAATTTTCTAAGGCTAATTCAATGGCATCGATTTCTACTTTGGCACGCTTTCTAGCCGCATTTTTCTGAATAGGACCCGCAACACCAATGGTTATCCCGACCAGAATGGCAATAATAGCCATCACGGTCAGAAGCTCGATGAGGGTGAAACCTTGTCTGCGCATGGTTACCAACTTTTGGGATCTCTCGCTACTGTAAATCCATCAGAGGTATCCTGTCCTTCTGACCAGACGATAATAGAAGAAACAATATCGGTGCTAACGGAACTTGGTCCTTGGCCAGATGTTATCCGGTTATCATAATCTGTATCCACCACAATGAAATAGGGATTTCCCCAAGGGTCCTGAAATCCTGCGGATGGCGTACCTGGTGTAACGAGTGCTTTGTCAGAGAATTCCATAAAAGTACGTCTTCGTGGATTAATGGGGTCTGCGGCCGGGTCCCCGATCAACATCTCGGTTAAACGTCCAGTTGTCGTGCTATCTATCTGAGTGGGTGCTGACCCCGCTGCCCCAAACAAGGTCGCATCCCAGGCCCCGTATTCTTCAAGATAGGCACTCAGGGCAATTCTGACTTGAGAGCACATCGCACTCGCTTCAGCGCGTCTTGCAGCGTTGAGCGCTTCGTTCACTGCCGGAAAAGATAATCCCGCAAGAAGTGCAATGATGGTCACCACGACCAAAAGTTCGATAAGGGTAAATCCGTTTGGTCTTTTGTTCATCATTCTAAAATAGCTTGTCTCTGATTTGCCAGCAATGGAAAAGTCTCAACGGCCATCTAATTCTCGCTCAAGCCGTTCTGCGACCCACTGTTTGAGCATACTCTGATAATTCAGATAACGCTGGCCGGCGAGACGCTTAAGACGGGCGAGCATTCTGGGATCAATCCGGACGGTGATGGTTGTCGATTCCGAGCTATTACTGCGCATACAGGCGGCGTGCATCAATTCGGGCGACAGTTGTGCATTAGACCAAAAAGCACGCTCCTCCTCGAGGGAGCTAAAGCCGGGGACATCAGACCATTTCTGAACTTGCTTCAAGTCGACTCCTTTAGCATCCGCCGGTAAAAATAATCCTCATCCTCGGTCATCGGTCGGGCAAAGAGGATGGTGATGACCTTTCCCGTTGAACGATAGATAGAAAAGAGGCCCTGCCCTTTGATCGATTTCCCGAGACAGAAAAAGCGACTCTGATCTGCAATGGGTCCAGAATCTGGAAGAAACCGGAGTGAAAAAGGATCTTCAAATGTTTCAGAGACGTCATCGGGCGATAGTTCGGAATCGGGGTATAACGTCCAATCAAAATCCATAGTTTCAGCTTTGCATGATCCACCGGCGACATTGCCTGAGGCGATCACTTAAAGCGTGCATGGACGCAAAAGCAAAGCCAACCATAAAGAGCGAGAAAATTGGGACTGATTCCCACTCATTGACGAGAATGGCTTTCATCAAGAGAGCTGCGTAATAAATCATGCAACCGAGTTCGACGAGAACAATCCAGCCGTGGCGGGCCGAGTATGCGGAAGAAGTGGCCAACTCTCTTTCCCCTGTCTTAGGAGTGCGAATGAACTCAGTTCTTCTCTTAATCAGGGCCTCGAAGACCGCTCTTGAGTTATTTACCGCCAGGCTGACCCCCATGATAATTAAACCGGGGATATACAAAAGAATGCGGATTAAAGGCTGGCCAGATAATCTGAGAACCATAGCAAAATAGAGAAAGTGAAAGACAGAGGCCAATGCGAGTAGCCAGGTCAAGATCGCATGCCAAAGCTCATAAGCTGGAGAGGCCGGCATGTGAGGGAGTAGAACCAAAGCTAAAACGGCCACCAGAATGTAGGCCGCATTACTCAGCAAATGCATGAATGCTTCTAATTTCACTCGCAGGGGGTGGCGACCGACTAACAGAGCCGGAAGCTGTAATAAGCTGGTTTCGATCGCCCCTTTTGCCCAGCGATACTGCTGGCTTTTAAAAGAAGCCATATCGGCAGGCAATTCCGAGGCCACTTCCACATCTCCGCGATAGACAAATTTCCAACCTTTTCTTTGTGCCCGGTAGCTGAGATCCAAATCCTCGGTCAGGGTATTCGCATTCCAGCCACCAGCATCTTCGATACATGATTTTCTCCAAATGCCCGCCGTGCCATTAAAATTACAGAACAGCTGACTGCGATATCGGCTTGCTTGCTCAATGAAAAAATGCCCGTCCAGAAGGATGGCCTGCAAGCGCGTCAGAATATTTTGGGCCCGGTTCAGATACGTCCAGCGGGCTTGAACAATCCCCACCTTCTCATCTTTAAACGCAGGAATAAGACGTTTTAAAAATTGAGGACAGGGAACAAAGTCCGCATCAAATACAGCAATAAAATCGCCTGTCGCGGTCTGGAGCCCAGCTTCCAAAGCTCCCGCCTTGTATCCCCGCCGATCGGTACGATGGATGTGCTGGATCGGGAAACCCTCGCTTTGGAGCTGCTTAACTTCATCGGCGATCTGGTCATAGGTTTCATCGGTAGAATCATCCAGCACCTGTATTTCCAGACGATCTTGCGGATATTCGATCGCCGTCACCTTTTCGATTAAGCGTTTGATCACAAAACGCTCATTGTAAACTGGCAATTGAATCGTGACCTTTGGCCAGACCTGATCCGCATCAGGCTCAGCCCCCGTCTCCTCACGATCACGGTACTGCCATAGGCGGACGAGCAAAAGCATCCGGTGCACGCCGAAGACAAGGAGCCCGACGGCAACAGGCACCATGAAAAAGAGCCAGATATCATATGATTGAATAGCCATTAGGTCGTCGGGATCATGAAAATGCCAGTTTCAGGGTCAAGCTTAATTAATGCCATCCTGCTGATGTCTCTTACCATTGTCTTTCTAATCCAAGATGTTAGATAAATAAAGCCTGTGATTATTCCATTTGAATCGATTAAAAGCTGGCGGGCTCAGCTTAAAGAAGAAGGGCGTTCACTTGTCTGCACGAATGGCTGTTTCGATATCCTGCACATTGGGCATTTACGTTACCTCCGTGCTGCCGCATCCCTTGGGGACATCTTACTTGTTGGGTTAAATGATGATCAAGGGATCAAAGAACTCAAAGGCCCTGAGCGACCAATCAATACTCAATCAGATCGAGCCGAGTTACTCAGCGCCTTAGAGATGGTCGATGTGGTCACGGTCTTCAAAGGTGCCCGGGCCATCGATTTCCTCGCAGCCTCCTCACCGGATATCTATGTCAAAGGGGGAGACTATCAAATCGAAGACCTCTATCAGCCGGAGGTAGAGGTTCTACGTCAGTGCGAAACTCAAATTAAGATTCTCCCGCTCATTCCCGGAAAGTCGACAACCGCGATGCTGGAAGCAATGAAAGACATCAGCTAATGGCTGCAGCACTGAAATTAGGTATTTTAGGCTCTGGCCGTGGTTCCAATTTCCTCGCCATCGATCAGGCGATTTCGGCCGGAACACTAGAAGCTTCTATCAAACTAGTCGCCTCGGATTTAAATAACGCACCTATTTTGGAAGCTGCCCGCGATCGGGGCTTAGCCACTTATGCCTGCCCGAGTGGCCAATTTAAAACGAAACTGGAGCCTGAAATTGAACAGGCTCTAGCTCAGACTCTCCTGGCCCATGAAGTCGATCTCGTCGTCCTTGCTGGCTTCATGAGAGTGGTAAAAACACCTTTACTCGAAGCCTTCCCTTCCAGAATCATCAATATCCACCCCTCTCTTCTCCCGGATTTTAAGGGATTGGCCGCCTGGAAACAGGCCCTCGAAGCAGGTGTCCAGGAAACGGGCTGTACCGTGCATTGGGTTGATGACAGCCTTGATGGAGGCCCGATTATCGATCAGGCCAGGGTACCCGTTCTCGAAGGAGACACTCCGGAATCCCTTCATTCCAGGATTCAAACTGCAGAACACACCCTCTTTCCAGACGTCTTACAGAGGATGGCTACGGGTAAAATCACGATTCCGACAGCTGAATAAAGGGAAAAAACCGTTTGCATAATCCAAAATACCGGATGTATGTTTATCGGCCCTAAATTGTCCCGTGGTGTAACGGTAGCACAGCAGATTTTGATTCTGCTTGTCAAGGTTCGAATCCTTGCGGGACAACACTTCTCATGACTTCCCGTCTATCCATTCCCTCCTTATGAAAATAATCATTTCCGGTATTGGTGAGGTTGGTTCTCACCTCGCTAGCCTCCTCGTTGAAAAAGGTCATGAAATCGTATTGATCGATTATCAATCTGAAAGTGTCGCCTCGCTGGAGGAGCACCTCGATGCCAGGATTGTCATCGGGTCGGCCACCTCGGCCACCTTACTCAAGGAGGCCGGCATTGATCAGGCAGACCTCTTTCTGGCTCTCACCTCTGATGACGAAGTGAATCTGGTCGCCTGCTCACTTGCAAAAGCATTAGGCGCGAAAGAGGTCGTCGCCCGCTATCATGCGCCTGCCAGAAAAGATCATCAGGTGATTTCCTACTCACGCCATTTCGGCATCGATTATTTAGTGAGTCCTGAGCGCCTGGCCGCCTCCACTTTAGCGAGAGAGATTCGTAGTCCTTTAACTCCTGTCATCGATCAATTTGCGCGAGGCAGCATCGAGGTTGCTCAAATCACACTCGATGGTAATTCGGACTTATTAGGAATTCCGCTCAATGAACTCACCCTGCCTGCTCGTGTCCGAGTCGGAATCATTCAACGCGGGGAAGAGATTCAAATTCCCAGTGCCAGAGAAGTTCTGAAGGCAGGCGACCGGATTATCCTGGTCGGCAGCCCTCAAGGCTTAACCGAGGCGGTTCGGAAATTCGAAGGAACCATGCGTCTACAGAAACAGCGGATCGTGCTCTATGGGGCGGAGGATATTGGCACAGCGCTGATCGAAAATTTTACCTCGCATGACATCGAGATGAAGGTCATTGAACCTAAGCGAGAACGATGCGAGTGGATCAGCGAACACTATCCATGGGTTCAAGTCATTGAAGGTGATGCCATTCATAGCCGACTCATGATTGAAGAAAATGTCATGGAAGCGGACGTCTTCATAGCTGCCACCCGTGATGATGAGAATAACGTCATGGCCTGCCTCCAAGCCGCTAAGCTCGGAATCCGGCCCTGCCTGCTCGTCATCCACCGTCCCGACTATGCCGGGATCATGGCAGACATCGGAGATATCTTAGGCGTCAACCAGACGGTGAGCCCCAGGTTAGTTACAGGCCATGAGCTCCTCAGATTTGTGACCGAGGAGCCCTACATGGTCCTCTGGGAAATGCCGAATAAGAAAGCCCAGATCATCCGCATCCGACTCCAGGCTGAGGACAGCCCCCTCTATCGCAAGTTAGTCCGGGAACTGAAATGGCCCTCAGGAACCATGCTCTTAGGCATCGAACGATCAGACAACACGACCGTCCCCTCTGCCGAAGATCGATTCCATGCTCATGATTCACTGCTTTTACTGACCCGCCTGGAAAGCCGTGATGCGCTCATTGATTTATTCCGTCCCGCGTTTTAGTTCCTCAGTCCATTAATTCCTCTAGATCATGAACTTCCGCTTTATTTACTCCACCCTCGGCGGAATCAGTGTCCTCAACGCACTGCTCGTTCTCATCTGTCTGACTTATTCCCTTCTCCATGAGGGCACAGAAGAGGGACTGTCTACGATCTGGATCACTTGCTTTTGTTTTAACCTCATCGTTGCTCTGATTCTCTTTTATTGGGGCCGCGGTCTGGACAAAAGCAGGATTTTCCGCAGAGAGGCGCTTGCGGTGGTCAGTATTGGTTGGGTCTATAGTGGGCTCTTTTTTGCCTTGCCCTTCATTCTCTATGGCATCCCGATCTGGGATTCCCTCTTTGAAAGTTACTCCGGACTCACCACCACCGGCGCCACCATCTTCGCAGACCTGGATAGCGTACCGCGTAGTTTTCTTCTCTGGCGCAGCCTTTCACAGTGGCTCGGCGGACTGGGCATCGTCATTCTCTTTGTGGCCCTTCTTGGGTTCATTGGGGTAGGTAGTAAAGCCTTACTCAGCCGTGAAAACAGCGCCATGGCCAATGCGGATCTTGTCCCACGTGTTCAGTCGCTCACCCTCCGCTACTTGATGATCTACGTCGGTTTTACGGCCATCGGCTTTATAGGGCTGATGAGTTGCGGCTTATCCGTATTTGATGCCGCAAACCACTCCTTTTCAGCAATCGCCACCGGTGGGTTCAGCCCCCATGACCAATCCGTCGGCTATTATGACAGCCCATTCGTCAAACTCTGGATGACTGCCATCATGTTTGCTGGAGGAGTCGCTTTCCCCCTCCATTATCTGGTCATCGGCCTCAAGAGATTCAATGCCCTCAAAGAGAACGAGGAATTTCTCATTTATGGGATGATCTTAATCTTCGGGATTTTACTCATCGCCCTGGATCTGACCTTCATCTATGACGCCGAAGAAAAAAACTATCCGGCCTTAATGGTCGATGCCATCTTTCAGGCCGTCTCGATCATGACGACCACTGGTTTTGGAACCACTGATTATAACCAATGGCCAAGCATGTCAAAAGTCGTCCTCATCCTCTTTATGATCATTGGAGGTTGTGCCTGCTCCACTGCCTGCGGGCTTAAGGTGAACCGGATTGTGGTTTTCCTCAAAGCCGCCTACCGCGAACTTCTACTGACCATGCGCCCCAACCGGGTCATTCGCATCAGAGTGAATGGCAAAATCGCAGATGAAGGCTTTGTTCGGGATGTGATCTTCTATATCGGCATCTACTTTGTCTTACTCCTCACCTGTTTCTTAGGACTTTCTGTCCTCGAACCTCGACTCGATCTGGCCTCCATCTTTACGGCGGCTCTTTCTTGCTTTAACAACGTCGGACCTGGCTTAGGTGAGGTCGGACCCGCATCGAATTTTGCCTTCCTCAATCCCGTGAGTAAAATCTGGCTTTGTGTTTTCATGCTGTTGGGCCGCTTAGAAATTTTTGCTATCCTTCTCCTCATCATGCCCTCTTTTTGGAAACGGTTTTAACTTCGCTCATTCCCCTTACCTCGTTAAACTCAAACGATGAAATTTGTTGTCATTGGGGCGGGAAAGATGGGGCAGGCCATCATTCAGGGCTGTTTAAAACACCAGACTCTGGATCATCAATCCATCATGGGCGTCTCTCCACTTGAATCAGATCGGGCTGCTTTCTCCAAATTACATGATCCTCCTTTACTCACTTCTGAAAGTGTATCTGGACACCTTGCCTCAGCCACTCACCTTCTTCTCTCGGTGAAGCCTCAACAATTTGCTGAGGTAGCCCCACAGCTGAAGGAGATTTCAGATCATGCCCTCATCCTCTCCATCATGGCTGGGGTAACGATTCAACAAATAGCGGAAGCCGTCGGGTCAGAACGCCAGATCATTCGCTGCATGCCTAACACCCCTGTCCTCTGCGGCCAGGGGGCTGTCGCATGGGCTGGATCTGCTAACCTGCAAGTACAACATCAGAATTTCCCAGATCAAATCTTCGGCTCCGTAGCCGACGTGGTCCAAGTGGACGAATCACAGCTCGATGCGGTCACTGCGCTCAGCGGCAGTGGGCCCGCATTCTTCTATCGGCTCATCCAACCCATGATTGATCAGGGAATTGAGGAAGGCTTATCCCCGGAGCAGGCTCGACAACTCGCAGCCCAAACTGCGATTGGGGCAGGCACCCTCCTAAAAGAATCTGACCAGGATATTTCCACCCTCATCGCTCAAGTGCGAAGTAAAGGCGGCACCACAGAAGCAGGGCTGAACGAACTCGAAACCAACCCAATAGATCAAATCATCAAAGCGACGCTTCACGCCGCAGCGGAACGCTCACGCATTCTGTCTCAGTCTTGAAGCGGCTCGCACTTTGGAAGAATGCGACTAACTTCCTAACTTGTGCCTCGTCTCTTTTTAGCTCTACCTGTCCCGCTTCCAGTCCGTAAATCGCTCGAAACTGTGGCTCAAGGAATCCCTGAAACGGAACCGGTTCAGATCAACAATTTTCATCTGACGCTAAAGTTTCTTGGGCCTGTCCCTGAGATAGAAATCGATACCATCATCGAAAGCCTTCAACCAGCTAAAGGTAAGCCGTTTTATCTGGAGCCAGAAGGAATCAGCACGCTTCCTGCCCACGGGAATCCCTCTGTCATCATCATGAACCTGATCCGCATTCATCCCGGTCTGTTTCAGTTACGGAAGTGGATCAATGATCAACTGCTCCGTCGTCGATACGAGCCAGACACGCGCTCCTTTTTACCCCACATCACTTTAGCTCGCTGCCAAAAAGGCGTGACTCGCACCGGGCCAACTCAGAATTGGGTAAAACATAATGCTAAAAAAGGAGCCCCGACTTTTCAAGTGGATCGCTTTACTCTCTTCCAGAGCCAATGGTCTACCGCTGGGCCAAATTACCTTCAACTCCATGACTTCTTTTTGAAGTAGAACATTTCCAAATCAAGTGCTGACACGAGGCTAGCTCTTGCCCTGTTTTCTGAAGCGTAGCGCAAGATAATAGGGGACTGAGACCCCTCGCAATGGCGGGCGATTGTGTAACCACCATCAGTCATTACGGCTGTCCGCCGTCACTTTAGAAGACGCGGTTCCAGAGCCGCTTGGTCATCGGCTCCTCCCTTACTTCCAATGGCCCGACAAAATCGCTAATCACTGGCCAGAGCTCTGGAATGAGCCGCCGGTTTCTCCAGGAATTGATCCAAACCGGGTTGAGCATCTTGATGAGCGGAGTATGGGTCTGAGGAAGATCCAGGTCAGGCTCGTCTACCATTTGCAGATAACTTTCCACCCCCTGGTCTAAATCGCCAATGATCTTGAGCGGAAACTGAAGGCGTTTAAATTCTGCGGCCTTGAGAACGGGCTCCGGTTCAATCAGGACGACACCCATAATTTTCACGG
The DNA here is from genome assembly GCA_039815855.1 of Verrucomicrobiota bacterium. Classification (GTDB taxonomy): domain Bacteria; phylum Verrucomicrobiota; class Verrucomicrobiia; order Methylacidiphilales; family JBCBYL01; genus JBCBYL01. Next base: position 9,883 of record JBCBYL010000022.1, on the reverse strand, counting down.
AGTCCTGGGCGGCGAGGAGAGCTGCCAAACAGGATTGCTCAGCCGCAACCACCACGACACGTTCCATTTTAAAGCGCGGGCTACCGTGAAAAAAGGCAGCCGCAGTTTGAATCGCTGTGACCATGATTTCCTGAGACAGCTTACCCCTGAGGGCTTTCGCTTCTTCTTCATTTTTAGGCGCCGTTCCATTGAATAGATCGATACCTAATGCGAGGTAACCTCGCTCTGCTAAATAATCACAATCTCGCCGCACGCCTTCTGATAGGCCAGTCCAGCCATGCACCACCACGACGGCACATTTAGGCTGCTCTAGAGGCACTGCCAGATAACCCACTTCATCACTGCCAAAATCTCTCAGGAAAATGAGGTCCCCATCTCCCTTATATTTCACATCACTAGCTGGTAGCTGCCGTTCTTCCTGTGCCTGGGCTGTCGCTCCAGAGACGATGATCAACAAGAGTAAAATGTGTATCTTCATAAGAAAAAATTAGATTTTTAAAAAGTTACTGAGCAATTGCTTTCCCTCACGGGAAAGGATCGACTCCGGGTGAAACTGAACACCGAATAATGGCTTCGACCGGTGCTGCACGCCCATGATTTCTTTCTCACTGGTTTGCGCTGTGATCGTGAGATCCTCACTCACGGTCTCAGGGTCCACAATCAAGGAGTGGTAACGCGTCGCTTCGAATGGATTAGGTAATCCATCAAAGAGTGGGCCCCCTTCATGCTCAATCAGCGAGGTCTTTCCGTGCATCAGACGCTCTGCGCGGATAATCGCCGCTCCATGGCTTTGGCAGATGCACTGATGCCCGAGGCAAACCCCCAGAACTGGAGTCTGGTCTCCCAGTTCACTGATAATCTGGTTCGAAACCCCGGCATCGTCAGGCGTGCCTGGCCCCGGGGAGATGACAATTTTATCCGGCTTCAGCTCTTTTGCTTCTTCCACCGTAATTTGATCATTCCGGTAAACCTTTAACTCGGCACCCAGCTCTCCAAAATACTGGACCAGGTTGTAAGTGAAAGAATCGTAGTTATCGATAACGAGTAACATTTAATCTAAAAGAGTGCCGCGTAATGGTAATGAAATCAAGTGTCTCAGTCGAGCTCCCGTGACAGAGCCAGTGCTTTCACCGCTGCTTTTGCCTTATTGATGCTCTCCTGATATTCTCCCTCAGGGGTGGAGTCCGCCACTAGTCCGCCACCTGCTTGTACGTAAGCATATCCCCCTGAAAGCACCACCGTCCGGATCGCGATACAGCAATCTAAGTTACCTGAGAATCCGAAGTAACCTACCGCCCCTGAATAAACACCACGGCGGGTCGGCTCCCCTTCTGCAATAATCTGCATCGCTCTGACTTTGGGCGCACCCGTTACCGTCCCGGCCGGAAAAGTGGCCCTGAGCACGTCGTAAGAACTGAATTCCGGCTTCAGACTACCTGTGACGTGTGAAACGATATGCATGACATGCGAGTACCTCTCGATCTGCATAAAATCGGTCACTTCCACTGACTCATATTCACAGACACGTCCTAAATCATTCCGACCTAAGTCAACGAGCATCACATGTTCGGCACGCTCCTTAGGATCAGCGAGGAGGTCCTTTTCCATCTCCAGATCTTCTTCCGGATTCTCACGACGAGGGCGCGTTCCGGCAATCGGATGGAGTTCAACTTTGCCGTGATCACACTTGACGTGGGTCTCAGGAGAACTTCCAACCAGGGCAAGATCACCAAACTTTAAACAAAACATATAAGGGGATGGATTGATATAGCGTAAGACGCGATAGAGCTGGATCGGGTCCTGATCGAAAGGCACCGCAAAGCGCTGAGAAGGAACAACCTGAAAAATATCACCTGCTCGGATGTACTCCTGCATCCGGCTCGTCATCGCCACGTACTCCTCTTTAGTCATGTTGGCTTCTGCTTGCAGTTCCAAATCCGTCTCGACCGGTGCCAGACCGGGGGAATCCATCATCCCTTCCAGTTTTTCCTGCAGCTTTTCCAGATCTTCCACGGCCTGATCATAGGTGGCTTCCGGGTCACCTTGAACGTGAGCATTGACTACCAACTGGATCTTTTTAGCTAAATGGTCGAAGATCAGCATGGAGCGGGTCAGGATGAAGACAGCATCTGGGGTGTGAAGGTCATCCGTCTTCGCCATCGGCACACTCGGCTCAAAGTATCGCACCGACTCAAAAGAGAGAAACCCGACCGCTCCTCCAGAAAAGAGAGCCAGACCTGGAACTTCGACCGGCTCATAGCTGCTCATTAACTCCTTCAGTTCATCAAGCGGATCACCTTCAGCAGTATAGTGGCGATGCTCCGGCTCGGACCCTGCCGTAGGGTAATGCGTGATCTCCACTTCGCGGTCACGATAGCTAAAAACCGTAGAAGGTTCTGATCCGACAAAAGAATAGCGCCCGAAGGCATCCCCGCTCTCAGCCGATTCCAGAAGAAAACTATAATCAGCCGCTTCCAGTTTTCTGAAGGCAGAGATAGGGGTCTCCATGTCAGCTATTACCTCACAGTAAAGCGGAATTAAGTTTCCCTTTCTGGACAGTTCCAGAAATTCATCCTTGGTCGGTCTGATCATCAAGTCGCTTCTTTCAGCGGAAACCGTATCGGAATACCCTGTTCACTCAAGTATTCCTTTAAGGTCGGGACCGTCAATTGACCAAAATGAAAAAGACTGGCAGCCAGCACCGCAGAGGCTTTCCCCTCCACCAGCGCCTCAGCAAAGTGGCTCATCTCTCCAGCTCCTCCACTCGCAATCACAGGCACGGGAACCTCCTCGCTCACCGCACGGGTGAGTTCTAAATCATAACCCGCCTGGGTGCCATCCGCATCCATCGACGTCAGGAGGATTTCACCTGCCCCCAGCTTCACTGCTTTGGTCACCCACTCGATGACATCGATACCAGTAGGCGTCCTGCCCCCGCGCGTAAAAACTTCCCATCCACCTTCGTCCTTCCTCTTCGCATCCACCGCTAAAACAATGCACTGCACTCCAAAGGCATCTGCACCTTCTGAGATTAACTCAGGCCGTTGCACCGCCGCAGTATTCAGACTCACCTTATCCGCCCCCGCTTGCAACATCCGGCGCATATCGGCTACTTCTCGGATCCCCCCACCCACGGTCAGCGGCATAAAGACTTGTTCCGCCGTTCTGCGAACGACATCGACCATCGTTTCACGCCCGTCACTTGTGGCCGTAATATCGAGGAAAACTAATTCGTCCGCCCCCTGTCGATCATAGGCCAACGCCGCTTCCACCGGGTCCCCGGCATCCCGTATCTCTACGAATTGGACTCCTTTCACAACACGTCCTCCATCAACGTCTAAACAGGGGATCACTCTTTTGGCTAACATGGGAAAGGGTTCAATGAAGTTTTCTTTTTATAGGGTACTGAGTAAAATATGGGGTATATTTGAAAAATACTTTCGAAAAAAATCGTCGCCATCTTAATATTGTAACATATTAGGCATAGAAATCGCTGATTGTTAGGCCCAACTTTTTAATCCGGACCGAAAGTAAGAAGCATATGGAAAGTAATCAAGAAAACAAAAAGACTGAGGATCAAGAGCCTAAAAATACTGACTTACCAAAGCCAGTTGAACCTGAGCAAGAGACACTCAGAAGCTCCGCACTGGCTTCTTCACTAAAAGAGGATCACTTAGCTGATCCCGTCCTCAATGAAAGCCCACAAGAAATTGATACCTCAGCTCATAAGTTTGACTTGGAGCCTCCATCTCAGGAACCGATCTACCCTCCGAAACCTGCCTACGAAGACCTGGGCGAACTCCCTGCCAGTTATGGCACCCGGAGACTCTTTATTGCCCCCCGTGACCCTCACTACCTCTTTTGCTATTGGGACCTCAATTTTGACCAACTAGCTGATGCAGAGCGAATCGCTTGTGATGGGAAGGTCTTCCTCCAGATCTATGAGGAATCAGGCCAACGCGTGCAGCAGATCCACATCCAACCGTGGTCTAAAGATTGGATGGTCCACGTGCAGTCTCCTAACACGGTCTTCTACGCAGAAATAGGAACCTACCGGCATGATGGGTTTTTTGAAATCCTCACTCGTTCAACTCGCGTCAGAACCCCACGGGATGACATGTCCCCGAATACCAGCTCCCGCTTTGTCACCATTCCCTTCCACCTTTCATTTGCAGAACTCAAGCAAATGATCGAGGGCCTGGGTTCTGACGGAGAACGGCTTGCAGATACCCTCTGTCGACTCCAGGAAGAAGGGTATCCTCTTCCCTTCGAGTTTGAAGGACGCGAGGAAATGACCGAAGAAGATCGCCTCAAACTTCTCGAAACCCTCGGAGGCGAAATCGTGAAACGCACCTGGAAAGGCTCAGAAGAAATCATCGAACTCATCAATAACCGCTTTGAGCTACGTCCATCCAGCGGGCAGTGGCCACCTTCGAGCCACTGGCTGGCCTCATCCAGTCTTACCAGTCCATACGGTGGAGAAAGAGATTTCTATATGAACTTAAATGCGGAAGTCATTATCTATGGAGGCACCCACCCGGATGCAGACCTCCGTATCGATGGTAAAAAAATCCAGCTTAAAGAAGATGGAACATTCTACTTCCACTTCAATTTCGATGAAGGCCAATACCACATTCCCGTGGATGCCACCTCACCTGATGGACAGGAGCTCAGATCTGCGCTGCTTTCGCTCTTCCGTGCTACGGATCGTGGAAAAGGTGTTGACCCGACCGCGCAGGACACGGAGCGAGGCGGACCATTGGGAAAAGCGGACTAACGGCTTAGATGCATTTTCGTTCCCATATCAAAGATAATCATTTATAGTTAGGAATACATGCCGAAAGGATATCTCTCTCTGGTCTTACACGCGCATCTTCCCTATGTGCGCCACCCGGAATACGATCAGTTTTTAGAGGAAGACTGGCTCTTCGAGGCGATTACCGAGACCTACATTCCGCTCATCAACATGATGAACGGCTTGATTCAGGACGGGGTCGATTTCCGCCTCACCATGTCGATGACTCCTCCACTCTGTTCGATGCTCCGTGATGGTCTCCTCCAGGATCGGTATCTGCATCATCTGAACCACTCTATTGAGCTGACCCATAAAGAGTGCGAACGCACGCGTGGCGACCACACCTTCGAGGAACTGGCATGGTTCTACCGTAACCGGCTTGAGAACAGCCGTGATGTATTCCTCCGCTATGACAAAGACCTGGTCCGGGCATTTAAAGAATTCCAGGATCAGGGATTTCTCGAAATCATTACCTGCGGGGCCACCCACGGATTCCTTCCCATGATGACCGATTATCCGGAAGCGGTTCGGGCTCAAATCCTCGTAGCCCGCGATCATTATAAGGAGTGTTTTGGACGGAACCCGCGTGGAATCTGGCTGCCAGAGTGTGCCTATGTCCCCGGTATTGAAGATTTCCTCCAGGAAGCAGAAATTCGTTGGTTCATTCTCGATACCCATGGAGTCCTCTTTTCTGAGCCACAGCCACGCAATGGCGTCTTTGCTCCGGTCTTTACTCCTGCCGGGCCAGCTGCTTTCGGCCGTGATCTGGAATCCAGTAAGCAAGTCTGGAGTGCAGAAGAAGGCTATCCCGGAGATGGCTGTTATCGAGACTTCTACCGCGACGTCGGCTTTGATCTCGATTTCGACTACGTTAAGGATTACATCCAACCAAACGGCTTAAGAAAATTCACCGGGCTCAAGTATTACCGGATCACAGGAAAGACTGCTGAAAAAGAACCTTACCAGCCACGGGTTGCTGAAGAGCGTACCGCTGATCATGCCGGGAATTTCATGTTCAATCGGGAAAAGCAGATTGAACACCTCAGCAGTATTCTAGGAAACGAGCCCATCATCCTTTCTCCATACGATGCAGAATTATTCGGCCACTGGTGGTTTGAAGGACCTTCCTTTCTCAACTACCTGCTCCGTAAGACAGCCTACGATCAGGATACGTTCAAAATGATTACTCCTTCAGAGTATCTGGAAAAATTCCCTACCCAACAGCTCGTGCAGCCCTGTGCCTCGTCCTGGGGAGCAAATGGACATAATGAAGTCTGGGTCGAACCTTCTAACACATGGATCTATCCTCATCTTCATGCCGCCGCTGGCCGCATGACTGAACTCGCCAGACAATTCCATGACTGTTACGGACTCACCGACCGCGCCATGAAACAGGCCGCCAGAGAACTCTTACTCGCCCAATCGAGTGACTGGGCCTTCATCATGAAAACCGGCACCATGGTCCCCTACGCCGTTAAACGCACTAAAGATCATCTCATCCGCTTCAATCGCCTCTATGATCAGATTAAAGGAAATTGCATCGATACCGAATTCCTCGATAACTGCGAGTGGCGCTCCCCCATCTTCCCCAATATCGATTGGAAGTATTACGCCTAACGTACCCTAAGAGCGATGGTCTAAACTCCCTTACTCTGAGTTTAAAAGCTCCTCCCCTGTGCGGAGCATACGGGAGGCTTGTCTCGGCGTAGCCTTTAGGCGTAGAGGGAGGGACCACGAAGTGGTGGAGGGGTAATCCCTGCCCCCCGCGCCCTCTGTGGTTATTTTTCGGAGAAAAAAAGTTCCTGCTTCAGGAACGCACAAATTCGTCGTAGATATCCAGAATATCTGAACGCTCAATATGGAGAAAATGCCCCGCCTCGGGAATGATCATGAATTCACAGTTCGGAATCTGTTCTGCAGCCAGTTTCGCGTCATCAGCATCGATAATCGTATCATCCTCACCATTCACAATCAGCGTCTTCGCCGTAATCGCTTTTAAGTCGATAAATTGATCCACTGAGCCACATGAGTTGACGAAGGCGCAATGATGGTAAAGCGTCAGCGCCTGACTCTTACCGATTTCTTGAAACTGACGGATAATCCCAGCCCGATAGACACCTTTTACCTTTTGACCAAAGCGCTCCAGGATTAGATGGGCGACTTGATCCATCTGCCCTCCATCGTGCAGATCAAATCCTTTAGAAAGCACGCCCCGTAATTCTTCGTTTAGACTCAGACCAAAACTACCCAGAATGAGCTTATCGACTCGATCGGGATACTTAGCCGCATAAGCGCAGGCGATCATCGAGCCCCAGGAGGCTCCGCACAAAATCAAGTGACTGCCAGCAGTGGTTTCCCGAATCACCCGATCGAGAATTTCAATCTGCTCATCAATATGAACACTGGCTTCCCCATCGAGAATTTTCGCACCCCCCAGCCCCGGCAAGTCAAAGACGACAACTGAATACTTCTTGGAAAAATAGCGGATGCATGAGCGCCAGGCCGCCATGGTCTGCTGCGCGCCACTGACACAAACCAGGCTGACATCCCCTGAACCGTAGACCCGATACGGCACCTGAAAACGTCCCAGGCTCAACTTTCCTTTGTTGGTCTTCTGTAAAAGCATATCTTTCCTTATGGCTGGGCTAGAATTTCCTCAACGAGTCTGTCCCGTCTCACCACAGGCTTGTCACCGAACCAGATTGACCAGAGCATTTTCGCAAAATACATATTATCAATTTCTAAGGACAACTCACCATTATAATATGCGACAATTTTACCGCCAGGCATCCAATTGATGACAAACGTATCGTCCTTCTTTCCATCCCGGTCAATGGCGGCAAAGAAATCATCCACAGAAGAACCCGCTGCCTGAATCCACTCTTCCTTGGAATTCCGTATGATGCTTTTTCTAAGTTCAGCATGGACCTTCTCTTGAGGAAGATCCCTGAGGAATTGCATCCGTATTTGTTTGGGTATTTCAGATGAAAAAATCTCCTCTAAGGGGATCGCCTCATACGCAGAATGCTGGCAATCCATGTAATGAGCCATCTCATAAACCTTCACCACCAGAATTTGACGCCGCGTGGCACCAGTGAATTTCAAGTCGATGGATTGATCGCCGTGGATCACTCTTGAAGTCGGAGGGTACTCCATTTCGGCGTGGAGATTCTTTGGTAAAACGAGTGCACAGAGTGCAGCCGCTAACATACTCACTTTCCAGAAATCCATCTAGAAATAGTAGGGATCAGTCTATCCAAAGCAATGATTTGCTTCGCATAATAAAATAAATCCCCAGAAACTCGAAAAGATCGAATTGCGCTGGCTCCAGCCGCTCAGCGACCTATGATCTCGAATGGAGATGGAAGAAAGGTTTGATATTGTCAATGAACACGACGAAGTGATCGGCTCCGCCCCCCGCTCCGAAGTCCATCAACGTCAGTTAAATCACCGTGCTGTTCATATCTGGGTTTACCGCCCGGATGGAAAAATCCTCATCCAATTACGCACCCCCACCAAGGATCGACACCCGAATACATGGGATTCCTCTGCAGCTGGACATGTCGACTCAGGGGAGGACTACCTGACCGCCGCCGTCCGAGAAACCAAGGAAGAACTCGGAATCGACGTCCATTCCCAGCTTGAAGAACGACTTTACGTTAACGCCTGCGAGCAAACCGGGCAGGAATTCGTCAAACTCTACCGCACCATTCATCCCGGCCCCTTCGAGCCCTGTCCAAAAGAAATCGCAGATTTACAATGGATTCATCCAGATGATCTCGAAAAATGGATGAGCTCAGAACCTGAAAAATTCGCACCAGCCCTCCCCTACCTCTGGCACTACCAGAAAGACAGTTGAAACAGAGCAGAGGGGGCAGTAGTCGACGAGCTGTAGCCCTCTGGCTCTCCTCTCCCGGAAGTGAGGCTAAAAATTAAATCAAAAGTGAATCAATATACATCGTTAAAACGAAGGCAATAACTCCACTACAAGTGCACAACGTAAAGTTAAATAAACCTTCATTCATTCTAGTCATATCCATAGATAAAAATGTCGACCTGAGTTCATGACCAGTCAATTTCAAATAAATCCAAATCATAGGGGAAATTATTAGGAAAGTGATCATTGGCATCTTCAATAATCGAAAGATACCTACATGATCAAATTGGAAAATATCTCTTGGTAAAAGACCAATTACAAATAAGACCAAAAAAAACGGTGTAATAAACGAAAGATACTTTTTCTTTTGAAACAGGATAGGTTGATAAAGAAATAATAGTTGGCAGCTTACGGAACCAGCTCCAACTAGAAGAATATATGCGTATATTGTATAGCTGTAACTCTCCATATCTCTAGCGCGTATTATCTTAGGGGTCTTTGGGCAACAGCCCGTCGACTACTGACCCCTCTCATGCTTGACAGACCCTTTTCCCCACGGATGGAGTGTCAAAAACAAGAATTACGGAATGACCCCATATTGGACCCTTATTGAAGTTTTTATATGAGAAATAACATAACCGTATAGCAAAGTAATGGAATATAAACTAGGCCCCAAAAAAAAACTTTATCTGGCCCCTTAAAGCCTTTTTCCCAGTTTATATTCCTCCTTTTAATTACACAAAAAATTAAAAGCATAATGTCAACTGCAAGCTGAATGATTGGCGCAGCAAGCGCAGCATACTCCAAATTTTCTGGCCGAGGAATAAATAGGTCTACAGAAAATACATTTTTCCCAACAATGTATATTATCCCATACAAATAGTTAATTACCCTCTGGATAACAAAGACATATTTGTTAAATGCAAATTTTGTTGAAACAAAAATTGCACAGGCTGGATTTCCCATAAAAAGAAGGACAGCACCATAGAATATTTTTTCAGTCATTAGCAGAGGGGTCAGTAGTCGACACTTGACACAAGTTTTTTCATTTTTTCTATCGCCTGCCTGGTAGCTTGGTCTTTTTGACTTCTCATTTCGACTCTTTTTACAACATGCCAAGATCACCGCATCGTCACCTGGGCCAGAGTAAAATGTCTCGGAGAAAGGCCTGTCGATATTGCCAGAGAGTTAGGATATCGAGATGGTAGTGC
>JBCBYL010000240.1:0-1720 GCA_039815855.1 Verrucomicrobiota bacterium | reverse complement strand
TGCATTTTGCTTAAAACTATTGCTCCACCCCAAATTGAAAAGAACCCCGAATGCCTGTTGAGAATCAATTTCGATACGGTCGCCAATAGCAATATCATAAGACTGATTTGGACCGGCCTTTTTGCGTGATGTAAATAGAGTCGGGTCAAACAGCTCAGTTTGTGGGCCTAGAGTTGCGTTACCTACTCCCGCAGGAGCTAAAGATTCAATTGGTAAATCTCTGCTTCCATCTGAATCAAAACTCAACCCCTCTCCGGCTCCGTTATAGGTAATAAAATCTTCATTACCGGTGGTCTGTGAATTATAGCCAATCGATGCCGAAGCTTTTAATACTCTACCTTCAGGAAGCGCCTTGGTCCTTATGTCGACCTGTCCACCTGTCGCCTCACCCTGCATATCTGGTAAGAACGTCTTGTTTACCGCTATGCTGTCAATAATGCTTGAAGGAAACTGATCGAGCTCCACGGCTCTCTTGACCGGATTAGAGCTTGGAATCCTTGCCGTATTCAAAGTAGTTAACGTATACCGGTCTCCTAACCCTCTTACCGTAGCGGTCTTGTCGGCAGAAACCGTGGCTCCGACAACAAATTTCAAGGCGTCGCTCGCATCACTCGCTCCTGCTTTGCTTAATAAATCAGAACCAATTGCGTCCACCAAAGCAGACGTCTCAGTCCGTAATTGTAAAAGCGCAATTTCTGATCCCCCGATTAAGTCTGTTGCTTCAACAACAATTTCTTCTAACTCATAAACCTCTTGCTCCAATTCAACGTTGATATCAGTCACTTCTCCGGGTTTTACCAGCACGTCCCGACGAATCTCTCTAATGAAGCCGGGCTTGGTAATGGTCAAGGTATAGATACCGGGCTCCAGGTCTTGAACACTGTATATTCCTCCATCTTGAGAGCTAGATGATTGTCCTAACTCTTGAATACTTATCCTTGCCCCAGCGAGGGGATCTCCAAAGTCACTGTCTTTAATACTACCGCGGATCGCTCCTGATGATTCAGTTGTTTGCGCCCAAAGGTCAGGACTTGAAAAAGCATACAAGACGGCCAGCACCGAAAAGAAAAGTAGACGGCGATAAAGCACAAAGTATTCGTAGTAATTTCGATTCAAGGCTGATCATTTTTAAGTGATTAGTCGTAAAAACTCAATGAGCAATATGAAGAATAATCACGCCTGCTTATCGTGATTCAATAAAGTCGCGTTTCTGGGCTTCGATTTGCAGCTGAGAGAGTAAATTTCTGATCTGTTCTTCAAATCTGGGACGTTCAGTAAGGCTTTCATGAACAGGTGCCAGATCGAGACACAGCTGCGCCGCCTTCATCGATTTCGTTCTTAAGCCGCCCACTTCATTCATTAATAGGATGACTTGATCCATACGTTCATCAAATTTATGGGTCTGATTACAGCGCAACCATTCAAGAGCTAACTGTGTACGCGCATAATGAATGGCTTGTGGAGGCGCAATTTTGGGGGCATCTATGCATTCTTCAGTTTTTTCTAAATAGTGAATTGCTTTCTCCACTTCACCCAGTCGATTCCACCGAGCGGCCATAGCCAACTGGTATATCACTGCGCCAAAAGGAGAATAGTGTGTATCGATCAGTTCGTCTTCCAGGTCTTCCAATAATGATCGCGCTTCATCGGGTTGGTTATTTTCGATAAGCCACCAAACATGTTCCCCCTGCAGGTCGATTTGATCTTTACAAGATCAAAT
>JBCBYL010000123.1:0-6715 GCA_039815855.1 Verrucomicrobiota bacterium | reverse complement strand
CACGCTTATATGGGCTCTTCCATCTGTAGTTATGGATCTACTTCCTAGCTTTGAACATGAAAGGATTGTTCAAACACTCTTATTTATGACATTTTTTGGCATTGGAATTTTCACACTTCGCTGGATTGACTCACAAGTCGTGTCTGGAAAATTTAATTGGATGAAAAAAACACAGAACAAGGCTGGTTGATGCCACTCCGGGAAGCATCGCTCCCCTTTGTGCATGCCGACATCATGAATGAGGTTGGCTTTTTATGGGGTATCGAATAATGCTGCCACATTCATAAATTAGAAATAAGGGACAATCCTCAAACCCTAGATATATTATTTTACAACTTGGTAGAACTGACGGCTGGTGAGTGGGCGGTCATCAATAAATCGATAAGTGGATCCGGTTCCGGTGATTTGAGAGAGTTCGGTAAATGGACCGCCGGGCGAAGATGCGGCTTGAATGCCATAGACCGTATTCTGCTCAGTCGTGAAGGTGATGGCAGGGTAGATGTTCAAGGTGGAACTGACGCCTACCGGTTGAGGATTAAACAAGCTCAGATAATTGGCACGGCTGAGGCTGGGAATAGTAGCCGTGGCCGCACCGTATAAAATGCCACCTGGATCAATACTAATCTTGGGTCCACCAGAGAATGTGAGCGTATCGGGAGGACGTTCAGTGGTAATACTCATTGCGAAAACACGAGCGCGGTTGGTTCCACCAGTAAGGCTGGAATGGTTAGAGTCTAAGCCGCTGTCTGTAACTCGTGTGCCTGGCACAGAGATTAAATCAACGCCGTTTCGGCGGGAAAAGTTTGGCCCAAACTCAGTGGTTCCTGATATGGAGATATCGTGGCAATAGGCTGCCTCCACTGGAGTGGTCCAACTCATTTCAAATCGACCGTCTGGATCCTGTGTGTAACTGTTTAATAGGTAGGCATATGACACATAGAGTGGGACTTGGTAGCTATAAACAGAGGTGATATTGGTGAAGTATTGGGATAACCAAGACGTCAGATCTGGAGTAGTGCTCAGGGTAACGCGTTCGCTGTCTGAAGTGCTGGGATTAAAGAGGGGAATGAGTTGATCCAAGGGAGAATAAACCACGAAGGAGCCTGGGGTAACTTCTACCGCTTGTGCGTAGCTGGTAGAATCGGCCTTTACTAGTAAACTTCCTGCTGGAAGGTGATATTGAGCCCATCCGGTTGAAACCCACAAAGTCCATACGCTCAAACAAAACACCAAAAATCCATACGACTTCATAAAGATATATTAAGCAGCTACCAACGGCGGACAAGCTCAGTTATTTAATATAGTAAAGGGGCTGTCCAGAATGGCACTAACTCAGTGCTCGCATAAAGGTCCGCTAGAGAGTCAGTAGTCGACGGGTTGTTGCCCTCTGTCGCTTTGACAGCATGCTGTAGAGAGGTCAGTATCTCAGATATGAGGATGCCTTTTCTTGCAATCAAATCGGTAAGCTGTTTGTTTCTCGTGTTACTGTTGGTGTCTGGGTGTGATTATCTGGAGCCAAAACATGATCAAGTTTGGCTAATCCCCAGCGATTACCGGGGCTGGCTGATTATCATTCCTCATCAGCCTGAAGGAGTCGAAGCAAGATCAGACAATGGCCATTTCCTGTTTGAATTTCCTGAGTCCGGAGTGATCAAAATAAAGTCCGGTCTTCCCAGGAACTTCGTCGGTGCGGAGTATTTCTTTGTCGATTCGGAAGGGAATCGTGAAAAAATTCTCTACAGCCTGACGGGATATGAATCCAAGAATCTGGCGAATGGAGAGCCCTATTTGTGTTATCCAGGCCTTTCTTTTCCGGCAGCAGTCGAGTATGAAAAATATTATAAACTCATTTTGATGGAAAAAGGAAAGAGTGATAGAGAATATCCACGCTCTGAGAGCGTGATTCAGGCGCACGATAAACTAGCTAAGACGACAACGCCTACTACCACTTGAATAAATGAGTGCCCCATTGTTCAGTGACCACCTCTGAAAGGGCAGACGTCCTTAGAAGCGAAGGAGAGAGAACAAGTCGATCGAGATAACCCTCTTCTTAATCTCGGTGGTAGGGAGAGCCGGCGAGGATGGTCTGGGCGCGGTAGAGTTGCTCGAGGACAACGATGAGGGCGAGTTCGTGCTGAAGGGTCAAGGGACCGAGGGACCAGGTCCAGTCAGCACGATCTTTCACTGCTTCAGCATGGCCATCGGCACCACCAATCAGGATGGCAACTTCTGAAAGGGCTAATTCTTTCCATTGTTGGAGCTTCCCAGCGAGTTCTCGACTGGTTACTGAGGTGCCTCGCTCATCACAAACGACGCACCAGGCATTACCTGCCCGCTCGAGAACCCGCTCCCCTTCCCGGTCCTGAGTGGGGCCGACTTTGACATGTGAGAATTCAAAGTGGCAGGAACTGCGTAAGCGGCGCTCGTATTCACGCCATCCTTCCTTGGCAAAAAGGAGCTTAGGTTTTCCGACGCTAATGACATGGAGTCGCATAAATGTAACTTGGTGATAAGCCTATTCTAAGTCCATATTTTTCCATCATGAAACCAAGCCACCATTGTTCTTTTCTTCAGACCTGCCTATCCATTCTGGTCATTCTCTTCATCTGCGGATGTCAGTCTCAGGAATCCGGACCGAAGCCAATCACCAAGGCCCATAAACTGCCTGATCAGCCCGCCCCCAAGGAGGATGAATCAGTAGTCACCACTCCTCAGGAAGCACTAGACGCTTTAGAGAAAGAGGAAAAAACGGAAAAAGCCCCGGAGAGCCCGGACGATGAGATGGAAGATGAGATCGAACGTGCCCAGCTGCCTGCCACAGATGCCAAGCTGACGAGAATTGCTGTGGGGTCCTGTAATCGGCCTACGCTTCCGCAACCGCTCTGGGAAGTGATCCAAGGCATGGCCCCTGACCTCTGGATCTGGATGGGTGATAATGTTTATGCCGATACAGAGGATCCAGAAGAGATGAAAGAGACGTATGAGGCTCAACTGGCAAATCCTTCTTATCGTGACTTTATTTCGAGGATTCCAGTCATTGGCACCTGGGATGATCATGATTTTGGTGCGAATGATTCCGGCAAAGACTATCCGATGCGGGAGATGTCTCAGCAGATGGCCTTAGATTTCCTGGGTGAAGCAAAGACGAGCCCTCGAAGAAGGCAGGAAGGCATCTACACCTCCTATACCTTCGGCCCGGAGGGAAAGAGGGTGAAAATCATCCTTTTGGATACGCGTTACCACCGTGAGGAGAAAGGTCCGGAATCAGATGTTCTGGGAGAAATGCAGTGGTCCTGGCTTGGGAACGAACTGAAGAAATCCAAGGCCGATGTCCACCTCCTGATTAGTAGTATTCAATTGTTGCAACCCGTCCCATCAAAGCGAATGGAACGCTGGATTAATTTTCCGTCTGCACGCCTGCGGTTGATGACCATGATTCGTGAATTCAGACCTGCCAATCTGGTCGTTCTATCAGGGGACCGTCATTTTTCAGAGATTTCCAGAGCTGGACTCAAATCAGCACCCTATCGTCTGGCAACAGATGGAGAGACACATGAGGCGAAAATGGTTAAAAATCAAACCGAACCTACCCTGTATGAGCTGACAGCCAGTGGCTTAACCCACACCTGGGAAAATTTTCCGGGAGAAGAAAATCCGCTCCGCATCCATGGCCCGTACACTGGGATTCATTTTGGTCTCCTGGAGCTGGATTGGGGAAAAGACCGAATTACCCTCAAAACCATTAATGAGGACGGGAAGGCCGTTTTATCTCAGAGAATCTCATTTGATCGATAAGGGACGAATCCATGAGGGACGGAGTATACTCCGTCCCTCATGGATTAATCTGTATCAGCAAGATCTGTACTAGCGATTCAGGGCAAGAACGCTTAAGATGGATGGCTATGCAGGGCAAAAGAATCAGTATCTTTATCGGGGTGTCGATCCTGCTCCACCTCTTTCTTTTCCTGATCATGTCGACAGGAATTCTGAATGCATTTGCCTGGAAACCTGAAGAGCCGGAACCTGAACCCCTCAAAGTCCGTCTGGTTCCCAAGCCTCCTCCCGAGCAACAAGCCCTCGATAACCTTCCAAAAGAGAAACCCTACGTCGACAGCTCTGAATCCATTCCTACGGACGCCCCTGACCCGAACAGTGCTTTCCAGAGCGACCAAAACATCATGGCTTCCAGCCGGAGCCTGGGTGTCGGCAGTGAGTCTGCCCCTAACCTCACCGGTGAACGCGCTGGATTTAATCTGAATAATACTCCTTACGTTCCTGAGTCGAAGCAGCAACCGGTTCCTCCCGCACCAGAGATGCCCGACCCGGATCAGGAAGTCAAAAAGCAACAAGAGGAACAGGAGGCCACTACCTTGGATCCGTTACGGAATATTCCCAGAGCTCCTGATTCCAGAATCCTGACCAGAGAAGAAAATGACCGGAAAATCGCTCAAGAACTCCTCGAAGAACAGAAGCGGAAGATTGAAGCCATGTCCCAGAACCGACCCAATACCCCGGCCATGCAATTTCAGGCCCAGCGCAGACAGTCCAACCTCCCGGGAGGCGCGGAATTTGGTCCCGAGGATTCATTCGGGGCGAACGAAACAGAGCTAGGCCGGTATAAAGAAAAACTCTATCGAGCGATCGGGTCTCGCTGGTACGCCTACGTGGATAAGTCCCGCGGCCAGGTCGAACTTGGCCAAATCGTCCTGACCTTCCGAGTGACCGCCGATGGTATCATCGAGGACATAGCGGTCGATGAGGGGCGCGGCCAAGGCGCCCTCTATGCGATTTCCCGCCGCTCGATTGATGAAGTCAGCGGACAAATTGGCCCCTTTCCAGAGTCGATGCGCCAACAGCTGGGTAAATCCTACGAGGAGAAAATATCGTTTACCGTCCATTAAGGCTGAGCTAGGTTTTCACATTCATGCAGGCACTCTTCGACTTCTTTATTAATGGAGGGCTCTTTATGGTCCCCCTGTCACTCTGTTCGATCATCTCGATTGCGTTTATCATCGAGAGGGGCATTGCACTCCGGCGCTCTAAAATCATTCCCAGAGATCTTTACTCGGCGATTGTCGGCTACCGCATTGGCCAAGGAACTGAAACCATGGACCTGCAAGTGCAGCGCGGCTCTTCCACCATGGCACGATTGGTCCGGATCGCGATGGAACACCTTCCCTGGAGTAAATCAGATAACCTCGAAGCCATCCAAACCAGAGCGCGCACAGAAGTGTCTATTATGGAACGAGGGCTGGTCATTTTGGAAATCACGACTGGGGTCGCACCTTTGTTAGGTCTCTTAGGGACAGCTTCCGGTCTGATTAGTGTTTTTGCCGACATTGGTGAAGTCGGACTCGAGGCACAAGGCATGTCGATCGCTCGAGGAATTTCTGAGGCACTCAATACCACCGTAGCAGGCTTGGTTATCGCCATTCCATCCCTCATTGCTTACAGCTATTACAGTAAGAAGATCGAGGCCATGACCGTGGAGATGGAAAGTCTCTGTATGGACCTGGTCACGAAGATGTATTTAGTGACGGAAGAAGACACCTCCAACAAGTCTTCATAGCTTATGCAGTTCTACACCCGTTCCAAAAGACCGGTCACGATCAACATTGTCTCGCTGATCGATATCCTGTCCATTCTGCTCATCTTTTTCATTGTGACGACGACGTTTAAAAAGACGCGGCCTGCGGTAGAGATTGAACTTCCGGAGTCAACCACGGCCACCGAGGCTTCTGACCCGAATGAACCGGTTATTATTTATGTCACCGCTGAAGAAGAAATCCTCATCGGTGAAACCCCTGTTCCTATGGCACTGCTCGCGGAACGATTACGCGCTACCATCGCACAAAAACCAGAGGCCCCCTTTTCACTGGAGGCAGATGAATCCATCTCTCTTAGTCTCTTTGTCAAAGTGATGGACGCGGCCACTGAAGCCGGACTAGAAGACCTCTCTCTACAAACCAAAGGCGAAGAGCAATCGCCATGATTTTACCGATCACTCTCTACGGAAACCCGGTCCTCCGGGAAAAAGGGCAAAAAATCACCGAGATTACGGATGAAGTAAAAAAGCTGGCTGATGATATGATCGAAACGATGCGTGACGCACAGGGCATCGGTTTAGCTGCCCAACAAATTGGCAAGGCCATTCAACTCACCGTCATTGATATCCCGGAAGGCATCGAAGAACCATCGCGGATGTGGGTAAACGAAACTCCTGTTTCGATCCAGGACCACATGCCGATGATTCTCATCAACCCTGTTTTAGAGAAAACAAAAAAGAAGAATGAAGCCGAAGAAGGGTGCCTCAGCTTTCCAGGAGTCTCTGTCGATGTGCGGCGCAGTGCTCGAGTGCATGTCGAGGCCACCACCCTTGAAGGAGAGAGAATCCAATTTGATGCGGATGGTCTTCTAGGCAGGTGCATCCAGCATGAGACAGATCACCTCAACGGTGTCTTGTTTATCGATTATGCTGATCAAGACGTTCGTAAATCGATCAAAGCTCAGCTCGATGACCTGCGCGCGGAAGGCGAATCTCAAATCAAAGAAGAGTAATCCCCTCGACTTCTTTCTCTTCGCAAGTCGCTTCCAGGCACTATCCTCAAACCATGCTATTCAGAGCTAAGACTGTTCTGCCGATCTCTGCTCCACCGATCCATGATGGATATGTTCGAGTGGAAGGTGATGTCATTACCGATGTGGGCCAGGATCT
>JBCBYL010000131.1:0-6044 GCA_039815855.1 Verrucomicrobiota bacterium | reverse complement strand
TTGCAAGGGGGAAGCAATTTCACCGGTTTCCTTATTATATCCGATAATCATGCACATATGATGGCCGCTCTGATAGCGGCCTCTCCTCGCATCCTCTAAGCGCGTGCGCACCTTATCGAGCTTCTCTTTCCATTGAGTCCAATCTGCTACGTCCCGCCTTTCCTTAGTGCGTTTATTGATCTCTTCCATGTAGATCTGATTCTCTGCATAAACACGCCACATCAGAGGGATTCCCTGATCAATATATTTCGCAATATCTTTGGCCTCCATATCCACATCTTCGTATTCAAAGCGTCGGCTATTCGAGCGCGCGATACTTTCTAATTGATTGGTAATGGCACCCATGGTCGTGCCTCCTCCGAAACCAGTATTCCCCACTCTGGCCAGCATGTACATATCGGCTGGAATTCCAAAGTAGCGTAGAAATCGCTCACACGTGGCCGGTACGCAGTATCCTTTAGGCCCCTGATTGACCATCGGCATATCGCTGATCAGGACATCCCCGTTTTCACGACGAACCACTTTTGAAAGGAGATACTCCTTCATCTCCCGGTCAGAAACTTCCTCTAATGTTCCCCTGCTATCAGCAAACTCTGAAGAAACGATGCGGAGCCCAAGGTATTGTTCCTCTTGGATCGAAAGGAGAAAAGCATGCCCATTCCAGTCCCAGCGAGTTACTTTTTCTTTGAGGTCACCCCCCTTACCAAATCGAGCTTTGCTCGGATCTCCGAAAAAATCAGTGAGCTTAGCTGTCATTGCCTCACCCTCCTCCTCAACCGCGTCTTCCAGGAGGTCATAAAAGTTAGCATCCTCCTTATCGTCATCATCGATGCGTTTCAGGAGCGCTTCCACGTCACCTCGGTTGATAAAAACAATAGAAACCTGAGAAGGCTTTCCATCTCTTCCGTAAAGGACTGAGGAATACGCTTGGGAACCCAAAATTTCGTAATCGGCTTGAGAATAGTGGCGAAAGCTCGATTGGTTCGATGTCTTTGACTCTGGTCTCCACCGCAAACGCTTCGCGACACTTTTAGGGGTGTCATCCCAAAGTAAATCATCTGCTAACAACTCAATCCCCAGTAGCTCATTGATTTGATAGAAGGTGATCTCGTCTTCAGCCTTGGCTTCCGCTGGGAAGAAGACAACGGCAAAGAGTAAGAAATAGAGGTAGGGCTTAACGTCCATGTCGCTTGATGCTCTTTTTTAAACCACGGTCATATTTTTCGCGCCAGCGTTCTTCCTGCGTCATCGTTGCACGTCGGTACAGATGAACGCCACCCCATGAAATGAAAATGAGTAAAAGAACAGCGAGAGGATAACTCCACCAGGGAATCTGTCCGATCCATTCCATCACTCTTCTCCAACCCGCTCCTTCACATCCTGCTGAGTGTAAGACCAGAGCTCATCCAGTAATGCTCCTAAATCACTCTTCTCCACTGATAGTGCTTCTGGGTCTGCCGCGTTCGATCTACCAAAGAAGTAATACTTAATTTTGGGTTCCGTACCAGACGCTCTTACTGCTACACGGAATCCATCAGATAGGTAGAACATGAGCATCAGCTGTTTAGGGATCTCCTTTCCATCCACATCTTGCAGATCCTCAATATTGAAGTTCTGAATTTTCTCGACCGACTTCTCACCCCACTTCGCGGGAGGGTTCGACTCGTAGCTTTGTAAAAGACTTTTAATCTTCGCGGCCCCTTCTGCTCCTTCAAAGGTCAGCGTTCCCAGGCGTTCTCGGTAATACCCGAATTGGATATAGATAGAATCAAGATAATCAATCAATGAGCGCCCATCTAGAGAGAGCCAGGCCGCCACTTCGACGAGCATGAGCACCGCGGCATTCGCATCCTTATCCCGGGTGTAATCCTCAGCCAAGTACCCGTAGCTTTCTTCACCACCAAAGACAAAGTAGGTGCTCTTTTCTAATAAAGTGGACCTCCAGGTCTCACGGTCCTGATCGCCGCGTCCACCCGCTTCGGCCTCATAGTCCTTGAGTTTTTCGCCAATGAACTTAAAGCCGGTTAAGGTATCAACGCATTTGACCTGATAATGTTCAGCAATCGCTTTTTGCAGATCAGTCGTGACGAAGGTCTTAATCAAAGCAGCCCGTCCCCGGTTGCTGTCATTCAATACACCTTTTTCAAAGAGTCGCTCAAGCCGGTAGGCCGCCAAGATCGATCCGATCTGATTCCCGCTCAGGAGTTGATATTCCCCATCCCGACTGCGGACGGCGACTCCCATTCGATCTGCATCAGGATCCGTTCCAAAAGCCAAACCGGCTTCTTGAACCCGTGCCCGCTCTATCGCCATTGAAAGCGCTTCCGCATATTCCGGATTCGGTGACTCCACTGTGGGGAACCCACCATCTGGAATTGCCTGAGAAGGCACCACATCGCATCCCACTCCAAAGCGCTTCAGAATATCAGGAATCGACTGGAGTCCAGTCCCATGAATCGGAGTAAAAACCACTTTCAATTCCCTGGCCTGATTTCTCAGAAGTTCAGCGTCGATGACCAGACCTTCCAGAGCATTGAGGTAAGCCTCATCTACTTCACGTCCGATCGAAATCACCTCTCCACCGCCAGGGGCATTCTCCGGCTTGGCGGAAGGAGTCGCTAATACCTCTTTCACAATCGCGGAGGCGTGGGGCTCCACGATTTGCGCGCCATCCTGAAAGTAGACTTTGAAACCGTTATCATGAGGCGGATTATGGCTGGCGGTAATCATCGCGCCGGCATGCGCTCCAAGGTGCCGGACTGCAAATGACAATTCCGGAGTCGAGCGTTCTTGCTCAAAGAGGTAGGCCACCCCACCCATCGATGAAACCAATTCAGCTGCAAATTCAGCGAACCTTCTCGAAAAATAACGTGTATCATGAGCAAGCACGACTTTCCCCTGCTCGCTGGGAAAATTCTGCTGCACATAGCGTAGTAACCCCTGAGTGGCCCGCCCCAGGTTGAAATAGTTCATTACATTCGTCCCTGCCGCCGGGTACTGCGGCGGACCGCTTTTTTCGCTATTTCCGCTGTTTCCACTTTCCCCTCTTTCTACTGAGGTCACCACTCGCCCGATGGTTCTTCCGCGAAGTCCACCGGTACCAAATTTCAAGGTTTGATAAAACCGGTCATTTAATTCTGTCCATTCTTGTGTGTCGATCAGCTCCATGACGGAATTTTTTTCCCAGTCTTCGCAGCCTGCCTTTTCAAGCAGGAAAAGGATATTCTCAGCGGAAGCTTCCAGGAGGTCACCCTCTGAAACCGCCTTTTGGAGAGTCACTTGTAAGTCAGACATGTACATCAAACTAATTTCTCCTCCTCCGAGATCAATCTCTTATCTGCAACTAAATAGAGGGATGCTTTTAGGGACGACGATGAGCACAGCCTAATGCGAGGCTGCTCAGTTAGACAATCTTCCATTGAGAAGCTCTGTGTAGTGAGAAAACCATTCTTTCGTCGGCTGATCCCATTGTAGAGAGTCGAGCCTTAGGCTTTTATCAAAATCAGCAATCTCTTCTTCTGAAGGGTCTAATTCTGAAAGATCAAAACTGTCATGGGAAATTCGCTGAAAAACCCAACCATCCGGAGCTTGATGCATGAGTTTCCAATTGGGATGCTGTTCAAGGTAGGGAATCCATTGTCGTGTTAAGCTGCTAATCATGACGTAGTCAACCCGCAGTGAATTCAGCGCTATCTCAAATGCCTCGGGATTCCATTTGAGATAAGCCAGGTAGCGGACGGTATCATCCTCGAAACGCGCGAACCCTGTATCGATTAGCGGAGTGAGTTCAGGATGCTGCCATTGGATATACGAACCCACAGCAGGATGACAGAGCATGGCTCCCTGTGCTCCTCCCTTCTCCTCTAATTCCTCTAGAGCGGCGACACCAAAGCCCACTCCACGAAAATCCAACGTAAGGCTATTGAGAACCAACTTCTGACGCCCTACCACCCCAATCAAGAGAATGAATGAAACCAATAAAGGTGACCACTTTTGGATGACAAACTTCTCCTTCGTGAAGGATGCAACCACACCCATGGCCAAACAATGAACGCCAAAAATCGTCGCATAGCGAACTGAGACGATTGACATCCATACGAAGAAAGCTGTCGCCAAGAGAAACCAATAATATCTCAACTGGATTTTACCTTTGATAAAAACCCAAGTCAGAATAAGGAAAAGCAACAAGAGTAACGGAAGATAGCCGACCGGCATCGGCCACATTTCTGGCGAAGCCACTTTAGCCCATTGGTCTGTTTGTAATCGTAAAGGCTCGAACAAACGATCAAACCCAGCCGGTGTCATGGTGCATCCGAAGACAAAAGCTCCAAAACTAAGCATCCAGGTTTTTATAGAAAAAATACCTGCTTCCTTTTTGAAAAAGTGAACGAGAGCCGAAAAGAAACCTTGGAACAAAAAGACAATGACCCCGATTGCGAATGATCCATGGCAGTTTGACCAGACCATCCCAAGCAATAGAAAAGCAAGCAAGCGCCAACCGTTCAACCCAGACATCGGAAGGATGAGTAGTACCGTGGTCAAAAATTGACAAATGAACCCCACCATCTCAGGGCGGTGTTCTATGCGCTGAAACAAAAAAAGAGCTCCAATCCCACCTAATAAATACCCAAGTTCAGGCGCAGGAAGACGCCAACGCAAAAGGATGAACGTGAGCATGAAAAACGGAGAAATGGCTAAGAGGGTGAAAAAAATGCGAAGCCCCAGCCAACCTCCAAATTGAAAAACAGTGCCTATCACCCATTTATAGAACCAGTAGTCACCGGCGAAATCCTGAGAGGGGAAACCAAAACTGTTTCGCTCAGCTAATGATCGGGATTCTCCCGAAAAAGCATCGACCGCTTCGCGCAGCTGCCACCAAAGGTCAGGGTAATAAAATCCGATCAGAGAGACAAAAAAACTCCCCATCAGCCAAAGCCCGTGAAGCCAATAGCACTTTAAGAAACGCATCATGGTTAGAGATTAGTACATGTCAGTGAATGACTTAATCTAATCAGGGACAAGGATAAAGCCCTCCGTTTGGTTGCCGAGAATCTGGGAACGTTCACCCCCGTACTCATAATGGTGCCAGCCCACCATCGCACAAATCAGAGCATCGAGCTGATCCTCCAGGCCCTTATTCCAGCTGGACGACCAAAACCCCATCGCTGTGGCTTGCTCATGAATGACAGGCAGGTGCTTCGCCGTAAACCGCTTTAACTTTTTCTGCAGATCTGCAAAAGCGAGGTTCTTCTCTTCTCTCGATCCACGCTTATATTTAATTGATTTCTTCAATCCCAAAAATCTCACCAGAGCCGGATGCGGAAAAACCTCCATCATTTGATGTTGCCCCTTCGGATCCCAATCGACAATCCATCCCTCTTTCCGCATCAGACGGCTAAAGCGGAGTGCTCGTTGCACTGACGGCATGGATGTATTGACAGGATGGGGGCCTGCTTCGTAGATCCGGAATACTTTTTGGCATTCACCGTCGACCGGGCGGCGTCCTTTTTGATTGAGGCAAAGCAGCGGGGCATCGACCATCAGCCAGATTTTTCCTTTACGCTTTCCCTTTTCCTTAGCCTCCTGT
Organism: Verrucomicrobiota bacterium; assembly: GCA_039815855.1. GTDB lineage: Bacteria > Verrucomicrobiota > Verrucomicrobiia > Methylacidiphilales > JBCBYL01 > JBCBYL01. The sequence continues at coordinate 457 of JBCBYL010000131.1, read as the reverse complement.
TTCCATTGCTGGCAGCGATAGATGAGAGCTTCTGTTCCTAAGGAAAGAAACCAGTCCCGCACTTCCCATTCTCCGGAAGAAGCCTGCTCGATGAGGCAAATACCATCCGGATTCCGATATCCCCAGGCCAGATCAATTCCTGCGATCAACATATGAAGAAGTCAGCGAGACCGCTCTTTCCAGTAGCCTGGCTTACGGTTTAATTGCATTACGGCAATGATTTCAATGCGATCAATACGCTTGCGAAATAGCACGCCATAAGGAAAACGGCGAATCCTACATTTCCGAATATCTCCTTCTAAAATTCGAAATAGCTGGGGCTGATAAGAAATTTTCAGGGACGCCTGACGCACCTCGCCAAGAAATCGCCCCCCAAGTCCTGGCTGCTTAGACTCGTAATACAAGGATGTATCGATTAGCTCTTCTCTCGCTTCCGGATGGAAAAACACATTCACAC
>JBCBYL010000245.1:0-1539 GCA_039815855.1 Verrucomicrobiota bacterium | reverse complement strand
TACTCAGAGCAACTTGATCCAGACTGAGCTGATTAGACTCAATCAAGACTAAGTCGGTCAAAATGTTGAGAGTCTCTTGAAGGTAGGGGTCTCTGGTGTAGGAGACCGTAAAATTGGGTTTCGTGCTGTCCTTATCTTCGTCAGTGGGTTTGGTCTTTGATTCGACATTACGCTCGAGGTTTCCGTCCTCGTTGAAAGTGATCGAAATGAGGTCTGGCAAGTGGTCATACTTTGCGTCAGAGCGTGCATCTTTCAGATCTGATAATTCATCCCGCTTCTTCTTTTCGGAGAGTCTTTGAGCAATGTTTAGTGATTCTTGTTTTGTTTCCAGTCGCTCGCGTAAATTAGAGATATCTTCTAACAAGAGGCTGAAATCTTCATTCTCCTGGACGCGCGCGAGTGAACGTGAAAGAAGAGAAGGGATGATCTGGGATAGGCCGTCTTGACAGGGCTCGAATTCGGTTGAGCTAATCTCATCCCACGGTAAGGAGTGGGGAAGCGTATCTTCCCCGATTTCCAGGTAATCATTGACTGAAGGAAAGATAATATCAGGAATGACACCACGGCCTTGGGTGGATTCACCATCTGGTAGATAAAATTGCTGAACGGTCAGTTTCATGGCTCCGGCTGAGGCGGCTTCCTCTTGCGCGCGCTTCAGATACTCACCGAGTTGAGCGACTGTCTGAACCGTACCTTTTCCATGAGTGCTTTTATCGCCAATGACAATTGCCCGTGCATAATCTTGAAGCGCACCCGCAACAATTTCTGAAGCAGAAGCACTTAATTTATTGGTAAGGACAACCAAGGGGCCTTTGTAAGCGGCATCAGGTTCGATATCCTCATAGGTCGTTCTGCGTCCTAATGAATTCTTTACCTGAACGACAGGTCCACGATCAATAAACAAACCAGTCAGTCGAATGGCTTCATTGAGAAGGCCTCCGCCGTTACTACGGAGATCAAGGACCAGCCCATCTATGCCAACATCTAATAATTCTTGTAAGAGAGCATAGACATCTGCCGTGGTACTGTTTCCATCGTCGTCACCATAAAATGAGGGGAGTTCGATCACTCCCAGCTTCATTTCTTTCGCGCCTTCTGATGCGGGGATGGTGATGTGGCGGGCTTTCGCTTTCTGAAGCGTGACGGAAATTTCATTACGGGTGAGTTCGACGAGCTGGCGGGTGGAGGTGTCATCTGCGTCTGCCGGGATGATTTCAAGTCGAACCTGGCTGCCGAGTTTTCCTCGAATCAGTCGCACGGTGTCGCGGAGTTTCATGTCAAAAACGTCAACAAGCTCCGAGGGTCCTTGAGCAACTCCTACAATCCGATCATTCACCCTTAATCTGCCATCGAGGTCTGCCGGTCCTCCAGGCATAATCTCGCGGATAGTGCAGTATCCATTGCGGGGATCAATTGAAAGAATAGCGCCAATCCCGACTAGCTTCTGCTTCATCATGATGCGAAAATCTTCAAGTGTTTTTGGGCTAAGGTATTGGCTATGCGGATCATAAACCTTCGTTAAAGCAGAGAGGTAGATTT
>JBCBYL010000039.1:0-20526 GCA_039815855.1 Verrucomicrobiota bacterium | reverse complement strand
GCTCTACTGATTTCCTTGGTTTGCTCCCTTACCTTATTCGAGATACGAACATTACTGTTCAAGAGCACGTATACCAGGGAAATCAGTAGAGCCAATCGCAAACTCTCAGAAGAAATCACCGCCCGCCGTAAAGCCCAGCAATCAGAACGAGAACTGATGACCCACATGCATGAGATGCAGAAAATGGAGGCCATCGGCACCTTGGCAGGGGGAATCTCACACGAATTCAACAACATCATCTCCGCCATTCTTGGAAATGCAGAACTGGCTAAGCTTTCAACTGATCTTGATTCAGAAACGGAAGGCTATCTCGGTGACATCATTATTGCCTCCAAACGCGCAGGCGATCTGGTCAAACAGATGCTGACCTACGGAAGAAAATCCAAGCCCCAGTTCGAAAAAACCGACGCTGTCGATCTGGTCATGGAGGCCTATAAACTCCTGAAAGCAACCTTTCCAAAAAACATCAGCCTGGAACTTGCCATCGATGATCAGCCGCTCTGGATCGTCGCTGATCGCGGCCAAATCCAACAAGTCATCATCAATCTTTGCAACAATGCCTGGCAGGCGATCTCTCCACGCTCAGGTCACGTAACCTTGGGGATTAAAGGAAAGAAGGACCCGGATCAAGTTGATTACTCGATTGTGACTCTGTATATCTCTGATACAGGTCCAGGCATTCCTGACGATGTTCTCGATAATATTTATGACCCTTTCTTTACCACGAAGCCGGCGGGACAGGGAACCGGCCTGGGACTCTCAGTCGTGCAAGGAATCATTCATGATCACGGTGGGTCGATCCGCGTCGAAACCGCCAAGAAGGCCGGGACTACCTTCTATGTCGATTTTCCTCACAACCGGGTTCGAGTCGTCGAAAAGAAAGAAGACATTCACAGTCTCAATGAAGTCTGATTCCGGCCCTGCCGTGCAGAGCGGCTAATGCCAAGTGCGTTTTCGGATATAGGTGGGGCGATTTTCCGCCGTCGCTCTTCGCGCTATGGGGATGCTCCATTTTCTCGCTCAATCAAAGATTGAGAAAAAATGGGCATACACCCGTAGGGATGACCGACGCGGCGCGTCGTTGTTGACAGTTTGGCACCTGCGGTGCTTTCGCTGACGCTGCTGTTTTTCTTGCTCACGCAAGAGATCAACCAAACCCCAAGGGGTTCTCATTCCTGAGGAGGCCCTTCTCAGTTAAAGGGAGAGTCCAGCTTCCGCCGTCGCTCTTCGAGCTATGGCGGATGCTCCATTTTCTCGCTCAATCAAAGATTGAGAGAAAATGGGCATACACCCGTAGGGATTCGAACCCCAAACCTCCTGATCCGTAGTCAGGTGCTCTATCCAGTTGAGCTACGGGTGCTTTGGTCACGGACAGTCAAATTGATCTGTCGTGGATCTAAAAAGATAGGGTTCAATGACTTCTTGGCAACCTAGAAATCAAGGGCTTATTGATTGGAAATGAGAACCCGTGTCCCACTCACAACTGGATAGGAATCCGGAGGATCGAAACCCAATTTCTCCGTCCACCCTTCTACTTCTGATTCCTCAGCAATGAGATAGACAGGCGTTTCACCCCAGAGCTGCTTTAGCTGATCCAGATCCAGATAATACTCCCGCCCAATATCATGACTACGGGTTGCGTATTCGTACTCCACCGGAACCCCTATCCAGTGAACGTTTCGCTCTAAGTAAAAGAATAAGCTGGAAGCCAGATTGGGATAACCTGAATAAACGACAATGGCTTCCGCTTCTGCTGTCTCATTGAGAAAGTCAGCCGTTTTCTTGAGAGAAAAATAGTCTTCTTTGACCGAAAAGCCTTCGACCATCATCAGGTAGGGAATCACCATCAACGCAAAAAAGCTGATCCCGGCTAAACGGATTTGATCTAGCCGCACCCACCATAGGGCCACCAGGCTTCCAGCAAAGAGACTCAACCCTGTTCCGATCATCAGAGGAGAAAAGTCTCTCCACGCGCCGAGAGAAAACCCATTGAGCGCATTCCATAAATGGTCACGCTCCACAATCGGGAGCACTTCAATGGTTAAGTTCTCATCCTGAAGCCATAGCCAACTCCCCCCTAGACTCAGGATAAGCCCTACGAAGCAAAGGATCAAAAATGGCACCGTATAATACCAATGCCTGATCTTAGCCCTAGAGACCCAGGCCCATGCCAGCACGATTCCCCACACCCCCCAGGCAGACATCGTGTAGTAGTCCTGCCGCGCTGAAAAAAGTGTCGTCAAAAAGGTGACCCCAAACCAGATGATCAAAAACCGTAAAGGAAAGTGATCGAGTTTCGTCTGCGTCTCGATTTCCGCACGGTCCATCCACGCGGATCGCAGAGCAGCCGGCAGAAAAAGCATCGGAGGGCAAAGCATAAATACGTGCTGGATGATATAGATCCCAAAATGAACTTGGTTACTGCTCGGCGGCCAGCGCTGGTTAATCGCATGTCCTATTTGCTCATTGAAAAATTGATCACGAACGAAGCCCGGAAATTGAAATTCCACGGCGACGTACCAAGGAAGGAGAATGAGGAAAAAGAGACCGATTCCTATTACATTCCAGAGTGCCTTACTGTATCCGCGCGCCGATGGAAGGAGAACTGCCGCCACTAAAACCGAAGCCACCGGCCAGGCCATGGCGTGCAGCCCCTTGGTCATGGAACCGAATCCCATGAAAAGCCATGCCAGTATCATCCACCGATTCACAGCCTTTCGGTCCTGCCTTTGAAACCAACCACTGAGTAATGCCCAGATCGCCATCGTGACACAGAAACTGAAAATCGGCTCCGGCATAATGACATGGCAAAAGACAAAAAAACCACAAGCACAAGCCAGCATGAGAGCTGCATAGTAGCCAAGGGTAGGACCTGAGATCCGGCAGCCCAATAAATAGACCGCCGCCAGCCAGGCCAGAGTAGCAAGGGCATTGGGCAGTCTGGCCGCAAATTCATTGACCCCGAAAACCTTCATCGATCCCATCATCAGCCAGTATTGAATGGGAGGTTTTTGGAATCTCGGTACACCATTATTTGACGGGATAAGCCAATCCCCTCTTTCGAGCATCTCCTTAGCCGCTCCAGCATACTGACCTTCTGTCTCATCATAGATGACCGGTTTCAAGCTGCCGTAGAGATAAAGAACGGCGACCAGAACAGCCGAGATCCACACTGTCCTTTTCCCGATAGACTTGAGTTGCTCTGTTGATGTCTGAGTAGTCATACCTAAAACGCCGTTTAATATGACAGAAAGACTTCGCGTGGCTCAATCACGGAAAATAGCTTTTCTGTTGCCCGTCATTCTTCCAAAAGCTATTAAATCCCTATGTGCCGAACCTCGTCTGTTGTAAGCATCTCTGTTGCCTTTTACCTGCTTTGCACCGTTCCCGCCATTCTCGCTGCTGACCTGTCTGTCTTTTCTTTTGCCCAGGATCCTGATTTTGATCTCCAAGATCTCGCTAACGGTAAGGTGGAAGGAGCACGCGCACCGGCTAAAGGCAGTGCTCTCTCCATCAGCGTCGAGACCTTTTACGTCCTTTCCGCAAGCCCAGACGTCGTCATTAAACGGATGGTGGACTCCAGCTCGGCAACTGAATCTGCTGCCAGCGAAACTCTGGACATTAAGAACCACGTGTCCATCTCCAGCCCGCCTGTCGCCGCTGACTTTGCGCAGTTCGATTTAAAAGGAGAGAGCACCTCTCGCTTTGGTTTTGGCGGCTCTAACATGCTCGAAGGCAATACCCAGCAACTCAACTTAACCAAAGAAGAAGCGGAGAAGATCAATCGACTCGATCCTAAATCTGCGGAGGCCATGGAGTCTCTCTGGAAATCTCTCCTGCTGGAAAGAGCTAAGGCGTTTCACCAAGGAGGCCTCCTCAATACTCAAGGATATGCGTCCAGAGGACGTCAGTTTAATCTTCAGGCGGAGCTGGTCAGCATGCTCAAGAGCCGTCCAAAAGTTCTGACTCACTTTCAGGACTTACTCGGAGTCGCCATGACAGGAAAGCCTCTCCCGGACAGCTTACCCTCCACCTACTACTGGGAGACCTCCAAGCTCCAGGGACAGAAAAATATCACCCTGGCCGGAATTTTTTCCCGCCCTTATGAACAAGGCTATCAAGTCCTGGACTGCACCCATTACGTCAGCGGGGGGTACTTCACCTCAATGATCCTCTATCAGATCTGGCCTGTGGAAATTGAAGGCAAACAACAGTGTCTAGTCTGGCGAGGAGACTACGTCATCAGCCAATCAATGAATTTCCTCAAGGGTGTGGAGCGCATGGCAGCTGAGAACATCATGCTTCTCGAAATTAAGAAATCAGTCCGCTCCTTTATCAATGAGATAGACGAGATACCCTCTCCTTAAACATGCCGGAGCGCATCTTTCTCGGATGGCACCAGCCAGCATCCTTGCTGGTTGAAAATTGGCTGGCAGACCGATACGACCACCAGAATGGTACCGTCGACTACAGTTCTCAGCTGATTCTTGTTCCGGTCCGTCAAGCGATCGAGCCCATCCTGGCTTTACTCGCTAACCGCCATGGCGCTTTCCTCCCTCCACGTATCTTAACCCCCCAATTACTCCCTAGCCTGGCCGCCACTGGCTCCAACCGGATACCCGATCGCCGAACCACAAAACTCTTTTGGATGGAAACGATGAGAGCGGAATCGGCGCTCCTGCTTAAAGCCTTCCGGCCCGAAGCAGAAGCACCTCCAACGAACCGTTGGATTTCTGTCATGGCAGACCAAATCATCAGCTTGCAAGATGAACTCATCCGCCAAGGCTGGACCTTTACGAAAGCCTCTAGTGTCTTAACCGCGGACGGGCAGCGATGGAGTGCTCTCGCTACATTAGAAAAACGATTCGAAGATCGCCTTACCTCAGAACACTGGCTACCGCCCAGCCAGAGCTGGACCGCACTCTCATCAGATTCTCTTTCCAGCACCGGGATTACATCCGTCATCATCGCTTCTATTCCTGATCTCATCCCGGTAGCTCAACAAGCGTTAGCGACTCTGCCTGAGACGACCGTAAGTGTTCTGATTCATGCTCCCGAGGGTGAATCAACTCATTTCGATGAATGGGGCAGACCGGCCCCTGAACGATGGAGCCAGCCCATTCCTTTTCCCAACCTGAACGATCAACTTCATCTTCTCCGTAAAGATGAAGACCTCATCGACAGGACAACCGAACTACTGACAGTCCACCGGTCTCCGGCTGCCTGCTCCATCACCACCGCTCGAGATGAACTCCGAGTCGCCCTCGCCGCTCGCCTCGGTGAAGAGAATATTCCTCATATCAATATGGCCGGAGAATCCTCCTTAAAGCTTCCTCTGACCTCTTTTCTTTATCATTTCTCTTCTGTTCTGAGATCGCCGACGCGCCAACACTTGATGGCTCTGATCGTGCACCCCTGGATAGAGCCGAGCCTTCTAGCAGCTACTGGAGAAGAAAGACTGACCTGTTTACTGGAGAAATTAGATCGCCTGCTGGAAAATCACCCTTGGAGAATGTTAGATGACCTTGGTCAAATTTCACCTGCCCGGGAAGAACTGCGTAACTTCGCTAGACAGTTCCATTCAGGATTCAAAAGCTGGATCAATCCATTTCTTTCTAAGAGCGGGCTTCCCGCTCTTCAGGAATTTCTGGCCAAACAGTCATGGCAGGAAGGAATTCCTGAAGAGGATATCAATCAGGTCGCTTCATTGCTTGAGTTCTGGATCCACCCTTCTTTACAGGATAGCTACTCCCTTCTCGATTGTCTTGACCTCTGTCTCTCCGAACTGAACAGCCTCCGGCTGTTTCGATCAGCAGAAGGACCAACTCCCAGACTCCATGGCTGGATGGATAGTGGATGGGCCTCGAGCCCCCACCTGATTATTGCGGGCTTGCAGAACGGCTCCATTCCTCAACTCCCCTTCAGTCATCTCTTCCTGACTCGAACCAGCGCGCAGGAGCTCGGATTCCCGACAGGACAGATGTTACATGCGGTCGATGCTTTTCTCCTTCAGTCGCTCATCAACTCACGCGCACTCGATGGCAGGATTGACATTCTAGTCAGTCGTTCTGACCTGGAGGGCAATCCGCTTCTCCCCTCCAGTTTACTGGCTGTTGCAGAGCCTGAGATCATCAGCGAACGAATTGAACACCTCTTTACCCTCCCCGCCCCCAGAGAGGACGACGCCAGCGGGCCTACTGTCCCCTTTCATCTCCCCACCCCACCGAGTTCCGCGGAGAGAAAAATTTCTTTCACTGCCTTCCGCCGCTATCTGGATTCTCCTTTTTTCTATTATCTGACAGACGTGCTTGCCTGGCAGACGCTGGACACCCGCAGAAATTCAATGGATCCACGCGACTACGGAACCCTGACCCATAAAGCGATCGAATTATTTCTAAACGAAGAAAGCAAAACCTACGGGACCGATCCCAAAGCCATAGAAGCCGGACTCCTACACCACCTCGAAAATGAATTTAGCAGGCTCGTAGGAAACTCCCCCCATCTTGGACTAAAAATCCAATTCGAATCCATTCGCTCCCGCCTGCACACCTACGCACTTGCCGAAGCTGAGTTAAGGAGTGAAGGATGGGAAACCATCGCCGTCGAACGGAAATTCCACCTACCGATTGGAAACTGGACCGTTACCGGAAAAATCGACCGTATTGACCGCCATCCCGATGGCCGTGTCCGGATCATCGACTACAAGACATCAGATAAACCTGATCCCCCGGGAAAGGCACATCTGAAACAACTCAAGAGCAACACCTCATGCCTCGAAGAATCCATTTTCAACTGGAATGGAAAAGATCACTCTTGGATCAACCTGCAACTGCCTCTCTATGCCGCTAGTCAGCAGAAAGAATTCGCAGGGACAAAAGTAATTGAGACTGGCTACATCCAACTGGCGAAAGCGAACGAGGATAGCGGGCTCGCCCTCTGGAATGATTTTGATCAAGAGCTGATGGATGAATCTCTCGCCTGTGCGGAAAGAGTTCTCTCCGCGATCGATGCTGAGAAGTTCGAGGAGCCTGCGATTTTCAATACCCATGACCGGGACCTCTGGCATCACTTCATGGGCTCAGAAGCCTTTGAATCATTCGACTTCGCATGGGCTAAGAAACAGTCGGGAGGAAGTCATGCCTGATCAATCGTTCTCTCGGCATCTCATGATCCGGGCTTCTGCAGGCTCAGGAAAGACCTGGCAGCTCAGTAACCGCATTGTTCAACTATTGATGATGGGTTTCCCGGTTGCACGCCTGGTCGCTCTCACCTTTACCCGTAATGCCGCAGGTGAGTTTTTTGATGCGGTATTGAAAAAGCTTGCTCAGGCAGCCTCGTCCGACGAGTGCGCCAGCGTCCTCAATAACAACATTGGTTTAGATCCAAAAACTCCCGCTGCACGTTACCGCGATGTCCTTCTCAGCCTCCTCTACGCGTTACATGAAATCCGCTTTGGCACCCTCGACAGTTTTTTCTATCGAGTCGTCTCTGCCTATACACTTGAGCTCGGCTTGCCCGCTCAAGTCCAATTAATGGGTAGTCATGATGCACTGCTTCATCGCCAACAAGTTCTCGAATCCATTCTTGATCCGAAGCATCCATCCAGTCATGCCTTTATCGAGGCCTTCGACCAAGCCACATGGGGGGCCGAAGAGAAAAATCTGGACTCCCTACTCGGCAATTTTATCGACAGCCAGTTTACTGCCTATGAGCGATTCCGGGAAACGAAGCTAGAGTGGCCACCAGTCCTCACCGATCTGGCCAAAGGCTCACCTAAGATCGATTCCACCCAACTCAAGGCGGAATTGCGGACAGCCCTCGCACAGGCAGGACTTTCCGATAAGAGTCTGGCCAAATGGGATGAGTGCGTTGATACCCTTCTGACTTGGCAACCAAAACAAACTCTCTTCTCACCGACAAAAACGTTTTTCGCCAATATCATGAAAGGCTACCTACCTGCTGATCGCGCTTGCCCTCATCTCACCATCGACCGGAAGAAGCTTTCTCTCAATGAAGAGGGATCAAAGGCCTTTGGCCTTCTTTGTGAACGCTGGATCTCACGCTCACTCACCCGCTCCTTCCAACAAAGCCAGGGAATCATTCAACTCCAACGGCTATACCAATGTGCTGGCCGCGAAAATGCCCTCCGCACCGGCCGGATTGACTATAAAGATCTAACCCGCCTGCTGAACAGGCTTCCCACCGAAAAACGCCAGGCCATTGAATTTCGTATCGACCAACAACTCGACCACTGGCTTCTAGATGAATTTCAGGATACCAGTCGGGAGCAGTGGAAAGGGATCTCTTCTCTCGTTGAAGAGGTCCTTCAAGATCCCGAAGGTGATCGAAGCTTCTTCTGTGTCGGAGATAGTAAACAATCTCTCTATGGCTGGCGAGGCGGAGACAGTCGACTTTTCGATGAAATCCTGGATCGTTTTGCTAAAACGATGGATACCCGCCAGCTCGACTCCACCTGGCGCTGCTCACCTCCAGTCATTTCTATGATCAACGAAGTCTTTACCCATAATCCTCTGCTCGATGAGAAAGCCCCAGAGGTCGCTGACCGATGGAATCACTTATGGAATGAGCACCGTGCCGAAAAAGAGTTTCCCGGCTACGCCGCCATCTACGATGTCCCTGACCCTAAATCGGCAGATGAAAACTCTCCAACAGTCACTGAGGCCATTGTCGAATTATTGCAAAATATCACTCCATTGGAACATGGCCTCAGCTGTGCCATTCTGACGCCTCGGAATCAAGATGCCCACTCCTTTGCCGATGCCATCCAGGAAACGTTACATTGGCCCGTTATCGTTGAAGGTGTCGTCTCAGTGGCCCGCGACAATCCATACGGGCTCGTCCTCCTGGCAGCAACCCGCATGTTAAGTCATCCAGGGGATACCCTCGCCTCAGGGTGGCTAAAGGGTCTACAACCCAATGGCTTCAATCACGACGACCTATGGCGAACAAATAGCTTTCAGAAATTCTCTCTTGAGGGTTCCTCCGCATGGGCCCACTCGATCTGGGAGCAATTCTTACCAGGCTTAGACGGACACCAGACCCGCAAACGTCAGTTGGTCCAAGCCCTCAACCAGTTCGATCAACAAGAATCGAGAGACCCTCATGCGCTCGAGTCATTTTTAGAGAATCTTGAAGTCCGTTCCTCCGACTCCTCAGGAGCGATTCAGTGCATGACCATTCATGCCAGTAAAGGACTTGGGTTTGACGTCGTCATTCTGGCCTCACTCGACAGTGGAACTCAGGGGATTCTACAGCGCCGCCGTGGCCCACTGATTGCGGAACGCGAGGATCGCTCGGTCGCATGGGTTCTGGAAACTCCAGACCGGGCTATGATTGATGCAGTTCCAGAATTGGCTCATCACTATGACCGGGAAGTAAATGATAATGCCTTCGAAAAATGGTGCCAACTTTACGTAGCCATGACTCGTGCCAAGGCAGGGCTCTACCTCTTTACTGAGCCGAGAGATTCAGCTAACGCTCTTCGACTAAGTAATCTGGCCGCCGCTCCTTTCACTCGTGAAGAACCTGCTCACTTTCTTGATCTGAGCTCGCCGCGTGCTTCATATGGAAATCCAAATTGGTTTTCGTCGCGGCAGCCTGCCCCTGAGGAACAACCAAAGAATTTTCCCAGAAGCTTCTCATTCAAAGAGCCAACACGAACCTCTCTTCAATCTCATCCTAACCCCTCATCACATGTACATCACCTCTTTGCTGCTTCTCCTGAATTTGGAGTGCGCCTCCATGAATTGGCCGCCCTGCTCGATCAAGATAAGCTGCAATCCAATATCACGAGACTGGAAGATCTGAACAACTCAGACCCTCTCAGTCAGGAAGCCTGCCAGGCGCTATTGAAGCTGCTTCAATCCAAAATCTCCTCCCAGATCTTTAACATCAGTGAACGCACGACTCTATGGATAGAAAAGCCCTTTGCCTGGCATTCGCCAAATGGATTGATCAAAGGACGTTGGGATCGCGTCCATCTGGAAACTGACAGCACAGGCTCTCCCGTGAAAGCCACTCTCTACGATTTCAAAACCAATGATGATACCGAACACTTGCGCGACCACTATCAGGAACAAATCGAAAACTATCGAGATGCTCTCTCCGCAGTCACCCATTTGCCGACTCGACAGATCGAGGCTTACCTAATCCACATCCGGTCTTGTAAGTTGATTGATATGGGTTAATGCCCTTCACAGGTGCAGGCGTATTCCTGAAGGTCGCAGCCACCACAAATATAGGTTTTGTAGACGAAGCGGGTGTTCTGGAATTGGGAGTCTGGAGTGAGACGAACTCGGAGCACGAGCGGATAGCCGTCCCCCTCCGGCAGGGTTTGCGCCGACTGGTAAAGGGAGCCCTTCCCCTCTTGTTTGGCAAATTCCAGATTCACCGCTCCGTCACTCGTCTGGGCGATGAGTTGCAGAAAATCAATTTCTGCCTCTATCGCCTGGAGCTTGGCATCGTAACGATGAATCGTGACCTTGCCGTCCTTGATAATAACCACTTCGATGTGGCCGCCCTCAATAGGAATGAGTTTACCGCCGTGCGGTGCTTTCGGTTCAGCGGCATCGGCATGGGGAGCAATTAAGGACGTGATGCAGATGACAAGGCTGAGCAAGGAGATGATTGAATAGGTTTTCATGATACATTCTTTCGTTGGTGTTGATGGACGGCTCTCTCCTCGATCCACAGATAGAGAACGGGAACAAGTAAGAGCGTTAGAAATACTTCAAACAGGACTCCGCCAATCACAACCGTCGCCAGCGGTCGCTGGACCTCGGCGCCGGCACTAGTCGCCAGAGCCATGGGCACAAAGCCAAGGCTGGCCACCAGCGAGGTCATCATCACAGGACGCAACCGGCTCATCGCGCCTTGTTTCACGGCATCGACTAGCGACCTCCCTTCCTCTCGGAGTTGATTAAAGACGGTAACAAGGACGATTCCGTCCAGAGTGGCAATCCCGCTCAGGGCAATAAACCCGATCCCTGCCGAAATGCTGAAAGGCATATCCCGCAACCAGAGCGCCCAGACCCCGCCTACCATCGCCAGGGGGATCCCAGTAAAGATCACGGCAACCTGCCTCAGGCTGCCGAACGCCATAAAAATCAGAATAAAAATAACGACCAAAGCTGACGGGATGATGACTATCAACCGCTCACGGGCCTTCACGAGGTTCTCATATTGTCCGCCTACATCAAAATAATACCCGTCCGGGAACTCAACATTTTTTTCGATCAGCGCTATCGCTTCCTTGACGTAGCTTTCGGTATCGCGGTCGCGAATATTGACCAGCACTGCTAGACGCCGCTGAATCGACTCCCGGCCAATGGTTCCAATCGCATCGACGACCTCGATATCGGCCACCCGCCGCAATGGGATCAGCCCCCCATTATCTGTCCGGATAACAAGTTCGTCTATCAACTCAATATTGTGGCGCACTAGTTCGGGAGCACGCACGAGGATGGGAAAGCGCCGGTTCCCTTCAATCAACATGCCCGCCTCGTCACCCGCGAGTGCGCTTTCCACCAAGCGGTTGATTTCCTCAGCATGAACATTGAGACGCTTCAATTCACCCCAGCGGGGACGAATCTCTAGCAGCGGATTCCTGCCAGACACTTCGAATTCAACATCCCCTGCTCCAGGCACCTGTTCGAGAAGCTCCATCACTTCCTCGGCCAATGGTTCGAGCACAGAAAAGTCATCACCGAAGATTTTTAAACTGAGGTCGGAACGTGTTCCGGCAAGGAGTTCATTAAAGCGCAATTCGATCGGTTGGGTGAACAGGTAGCTCTGGCCAGGGACCTCCCGCTCAAGGACTTCGCGCATTTCCATGATGAGATCATCTTTACTCCATCCGTTGCGCCATTCGTTTTCCGGTTTTAGAAAAACGTATGTGTCCGCCACGTTGGTGCCCATCGGATCAGTGGCCACTTCTGCCGTCCCGATCCGGGAAAAGGTATGAGTGACCTCGGAGAATTTCTCCATGAGAACCTTTTCCGAGCGCTTCTGCATTTCTAGAGAGGCCTGGATACCGGTGGAGTTAGACCGGATCATCTGGATAGACATAGACCCTTCATCGAGTTGTGGAATGAACTCCGCACCCAAGCGCGTGAAGACAAGGACACTGGTAGCAACGAGCGTCACGGCTCCCATGATAACCGTCATGCGGTGAGCGAGCGCCCAGTCGAGAACCGGCTGATAGACTTTTTTTAGCCACCCCATGAACCGTGTCTCCCGGATTTCTTTATGAGCGGTCAGAATCCAACTGGAGAGAACCGGGATAACGGTAAGGGCAAGAATCAGGGATCCGATCAGGGCCAGGATCACGGTCGAGGCCATCGGCTTGAACATCTTTCCCTCAATTCCTGTCAGGGCCAGAATCGGAACGTAAACAATAGTAATAATCAGAACGCCGAAGAACATAGGCCGCGCCATCTCCTTGCACGCCAGTAATATCTCACAGTCATGCTCTTCTTTATCCAGAGACCGCCCGAGTGCGGCCTGCTTTTTCCCAAGCCTCCGCATCGCATTCTCCACCATGACCACGGCTCCCTCCACGATGAGCCCGAAATCAATTGCCCCCAGACTCATGAGATTACCGGAAACCCCACCCCACTTCATACCGATGAGGGCGAAAAGCATGGAAAGAGGAATCGCCAGCGCCACGAGGATGGCGGCACGGATATTTCCGAGCATGAGAAAGAGGATAGCAATGACGAGGGCCGCGCCCTCAAGGAGGTTGGAACGCACTGTACGGATTGTGGCACGCACCACGTCGGAGCGGTCATAGACTGTACGAATCTCCACCCCCTCCGGCAGCTTGAATTGAAGTTCCTCGATCCGCTCATGCACATTCTGCGAGACCTCCCGGCTATTCTCACCGGCCAACATCAGAACGCCTCCCAACAGCGCCTCTTCCCCATTCTCCGTGGAAGCGCCCGTGCGCAGACGCGAGCTAATCTCAACAACAGCCAGGTCACTCACGAGGATGGGCTCGACACCAGAACCATAGCACACCGGTAAATTCCGGATTCCATCTAGGGTCTCCACTCTTCCGTTGCTGCGAATGGAAACCTGCTCACCGCCAATTTCAAGGAGCCCGCCTCCAACATTCTCGGTGTTCTTGGCAATGATCTGGGCAAATTCATGGAAGGTCAGACCTGCCGCCCGTAAGAGAACGGGATCAGGACGAAGCATGATCTCTTTAGTGTATCCTCCGGAGGTATTAATTTCAGCTACCCCAGAAACGGAGCGCAAGAACGGTTTGACGAGGTATTCCTGAACCTGCTTCAGCTCCATGAGCTGGCGGAACTTCGACTCCGGTTTGTTGAGAGCATCAGTGGAATAAGACAGCGTGTAAAAATAGATATCGCCCAACCCCGTCGTAATCGGTGCCATCTGCGGCTCCACTCCGGGTGGCAATTTATCACGAACATTCTGCAGTCGCTCTGCAACAAACTGACGGGCATGGTAGAGTTCTGCCCCCTCCTCAAAAATGATCGTCAGTTGCGAAAACCCGTACCGAGATATGGAGCGGATGAGTTCAGTCCGCGGAAGCCCGCTCATCTCGCTCTCGAGCGGGAATGTGACCAGTTTCTCGACCTCTTCCGCAGCATAGGCCCCCGCAGATGTGTTGATCTGGACCTGGACATTCGTGATATCCGGAACCGCATCAATGGGGAGCTTGATCCCCGACCAGACACCGAGACCCACCCAAATGATGAGCACCAGGATGATAAACCCGCGCTGGCGGAGGGAAAACTGGATCAATGCATCAAGCATAGATTAGATGACACATCGAGGGGCTGCAACATCCCTACCACAGTCAGTTTGGTTTTACTCACGATATCACTAATGTGCATGCGCACACCCCTTACCTCCATTGATTACTTCGAGTTCGATAAGATAGAGATTCTGCACCCCGGCGCTGGCAACAACATCACCCTCGTAGAGCCCATCAGAGAGCAGCACCCGATCTGCTGATCGGTCAGCAATTCGAACCGGAGTTCGAAAGAAGTAAGAGCCATTACTCGCATAAGCAAAGCTTCCCCGTGCGGTTTCCAGGATCGCGCCAGAGGGCACTTCTACCCATTCTTGTTGGTCAGCCCTCCGGGCCGTTTGCCAGATTGCGGTGAGAGAATTGCCGATGTTTAAAACGTGCTCCGGGTCCTCCCACGCGACCATCACCTCCACCTCTCCGGTCAGCGCTTCGAGCTGTCTGTCCACTCCGACTACACCTCCACGGAAAACCTGATCGTTGAAACGCCCTTCCACTGAAGTTCCTAATTCGAGCGAATCGAGTTGGTCGGCAGGAAGAATGCGGGAAGCATAAGCATACCCTTCCCGGATATCCTCATGCGGGTCTCCCGCTTCATTCGCATGCCGATAGACAGTCACGCTGAGCGATTTCTGTAGCATACCTTCCGCAGGTCGCACAGGAACCGTATCCAGTCCGACAACCTCTCGCCCATGTTCGGTCAAACGCACACCCTTACCCTCGACAAAGTGGCTTGCGTGGGTTTCTTCTTCATGGCCTTCGTCACCACTTTGACCTTGATCGTCATGGAAATGCTCTCCTCCGCATCCCCATACGAAAAGTGCTGCAAAACAGGCTAAGCCCCAATTAATGTTTCGATTGTTCTCCATGACTTGATTCCTTTCGTGAATGAGCGATAAGTTCTCCGCCCGTGATTAGTTCAATGTCGAGGGCAACATCCCAGAGGGCGCCCAACGTTTCGGTGTAGATTTCAAGGGTCTCGAGGTAAGCTTTCTGGCTCTCCAGATAGAGGCGCACATCAATCGCCCCCTGGCGGTATTGCCGGTCCGCTAGTGCCGCTGCATCTGCCATTCTCGAAACCATGTGCTCGTTCACTTCCCGGTAATGCTTTTCCGTGAGCTCATAGTGCAGAAGGCGCTCAAAAATCTGGCGGTCCATCTCGATTCGGGCGAGGGCCATCTGGCTGCGAGCGATACTTTCCGAAGCCAACGCACTGACCACCCTTCCTCTCCCCCGCTTCCAGAGTGGCAATTCCATTTCCACCCTGACTCCGGCACTCCACTCCTGCTCGGCCCCCTCTTCACGGCTAAAGAAGGGCCCGAATGAAAAATCGGGCATCGCTTCCAGTTCCGCCGCATCCGTTGAAAGCTTCGCCTTCTCCAGCTCTGCTTCATAAAGCTGAAACGTTAAATTATGCCGATGGGCCAACTGAGTTACACGCTCTTTAGACAAGTCAGCTATTTCTGGAGCCTTAATCGTATCACTCAAATCAATCGGATGCTCTGGTTGGCGTCCTAGAAGGGCATTCAAATCTGCCTGCGCTTCCCGATATTCATATTCTGCGTGTTTCGCTTCCTCGTGGATCCGAATTTGCCCGGCTTCGAGAATGCGTAACTCAATCAGGGGCCTGGCCCCTTTCTGCGGGCGAGCCTTGATTAATCTCATTACCCCTTCGCTTCGAATCGATACCATACGGGCTGCGCGCACTTTCTCGCTCGCCAACTGATAACGGCGAGCCAACTGGCGCGCACGACCACTGAGAGCCAACCGAAATTGTTTCAACGCCAGGTTGGCCTGATATACGTCTTGATCGAGAATCGCCTTACGTAGCGATCCTTTACCCGGAAACTCGAATGGCTGCATGAAGTTGAACCCATACACCAACCCGTCCCTTTCGCGCTCTTCCAGCTCACGATACCCCACCTGCACAGAAACGTTGGGATTGGACCAAGCACCACCCTCCATCCGCTCTCCCTTTTCACGCTTCACACGGTCCTGATAAATGAGCAGTTCTGGATGAGTATCGAGAACCTCGGAGACTAGATCTTGAATGACAAACGGCTCCGTAGGCATGGAATACCTTTGCGGCTCTTCCGCTAGGGAACACCCCACCACAATAAAATAGATCACGATATACCTGATTACTTTCATTCAAATCCAATGATGCTCCGCCACAGTTGGGCGGAATTTGACGACTACTTACCTAAGACCGAGGACATCAATTCCTCTGGCTCGGGACACACTTCTTATTCGAATGAATCAGGCTCGAGGCGGCTGCATCGGAGTATCGATCACCACGGTGGGAGGAACGGCTAAGGACGTTGCCGCCAATCCGATCACAGGGACTGAAGAATCGAAGTAAATCCGAAACGATTGGGTTGCCACGGGAACGTGGCAGGAAGGACAGTCGGCGCATTTTGCTCCGTCCAGGGTTTGATGGCTGGAGTCACTGTGATGATGGGAATTATCATGATCATGACTACATTCCGCATGGCCATGCCATCCGGATACAAGGAATAGAAATCCCACGCAAATAGCAAGCCACTGTTTACCAACCATGTTTAGACTATGCCAAAGAATGGCCGGAAGTAAAGGGTTGGGTGGTTGTAGTCCGACTATGTTCATGTCAGAAATGGTCAGTTGATTCCTATCGGGAATGACTGAAGGCTGAGTGCGAAGAAGACCCGCCATAGCTCTGCGCGAAAGCGTATTCCTACAATTTTTCAATCTAGCTTAGTTGAAGCCGTCAGGCGCGAAGAACAGGATGATCCTCGCTTCGCTCGGGTTGTACTTCTCTGGCTTGCTTCGCTGCGCTTTACGCTAACGCTAGCATTCGCCTTTCAGGCGTCCGTGCGCGAACCCAGGGGTTCGAATCTATGCGAAGAAGACCCGCTGTCGCTGAAGCTATGGCGGGTTCTCTATTTTCTGGTCAGATCAAAGATCTGAAGAAAATAGGAATGGGCAGAACAGGATTCGAACCTGTGAAGGCATAGCCAGCAGATTTACAGTCTGCCCCGTTTGACCGCTTCGGTATCTACCCTTAAGCCTTAGCAAATAAGGAAGGGAAAACATACGCAGGGAAGGATAACCCGGCAAGCGTTTTCCCTCATATATGATGTGCCCTTCTTTTCTGAGTCATTGCGAGGAGCTGTCAGGCGCCGTGGCAATCCAGCGCTTATGACCGAACTAACCGTGAAATGCTCTAGCTGGAGGCGGAGAGGATTTGTTTTGCTTTTTCAATGGTCTCAGGTGTGTGCCGGCAGAGCTCTGGCCAGTCGCGCTGATAGCCTTCACCAGCAAGCTTACGGGTCGCATCAAAGACCACATGAGACCCAATATTGATTTCACTGGGCGCATGATCAAGGCTGTCACACGGTAGCTTGCTAAAAAGGGTATCCCGTTCCGGATCGATATTGGCACAGAGTCGAAAAAGAACCTCTGATGTGTCGTGAACATCAACATCTTCATCCACGACCACAATGATTTTCGTAAACATCATCTGGCCCATTCCCCAAAGCCCATTGGCAACTTTGTAGGCCTGATAGGGGTACTGCTTTTTGATACTGACGAACATCAAGTTGTGGAAGACCCCCTCCGCAGGCAGAGCCAGATCAACCACTTCCGGGAAATTCATTTTGATGATGGGAAGGAATAACTTCACGCTCGCTGTTCCCAGATAGAAGTCTTCCATCGGTGGTTTGCCTACAATGGTGGCGGGATAGATGGCATTTTTCCGATGCGTAATGCGCGACACGCGAAAGGCCGGGTATTTTTCAACCGGGGTATAGAAACCGGTATGATCTCCAAATGGCCCTTCTTCTAGTAGCTCTTCAGTGGGGTCGACAAAACCCTCAATGACAATGTCCGCTTCTGACGGCACGTACAAATCGTGACTAAGACATTTCACTAGATCGACCGATTTTTTTCTCAAAAAGCCGGCGAGAAGAATTTCATCCAGCCCATCCGGCATGGGTGCTGTCGCCGCAAGGGTAAAGACCGGGTCTCCGCCCAAGGCCACGGCGACGGGCATCGGTTTCCCTTCCTCATAGTAGCGGCGTCCATGCCGGGCCGCGACCTTATGCGTCTGCCAATGCATTCCAGTCTTCCATGGTCCAAAGATCTGCATCCGATACATCCCGATGTTACGGGTCCCATTGTCCGGATCCTCGGTATAGACATTGGGCAGGGTGACGAAAGGGCCTCCATCATCTGGCCAGCATTTCAGGACCGGCAGCTTGGACAAATCGAAGCCGGAATCGGAATCCTGATCATAAATGACTTCCTGGCAGGGTGCATTTTGCACTTTTCGTGGACGGGCATGAACGACATCGATCCCATTTTTTAATAGTTCCCATCCTTCTCGGATACTCGTCGGGGGTTTGGCCTTGAGCAAATAGGCCATCTGATCAGCGACCTCCTGGACATCATGAACCCCTAAGGCGATCGCCATCCGCTTCTCACTTCCCATCGTATTGAGAGCAACCGGGAACAGACTCTCTGAACCGTCCATCAGGATTGGCTTTTCAAAGAGAAGCGCCTTCCCTCCTCCAGGCTTCTTCATTTCCAAATCAGCAATCGCTGCCATTTCCAGGTTCACGGATACCGGCTCTGAAATACGAATTAATTCATCAGCTTGATCAAGACGTTCAATGAATTGAGAAAAAGATGCGTAGGACATGAATTGCACATTTATACGCATTCCCTATAAAGCGTCTAGATGGAACCGTATCAACTTTTGGTCGAGGGCAAGACCTGCGTTAATTTAAGCCACCATCAGCGCTGGTGTTTTAAAGGACCAGATGCCGAGCGGTACCTCAATGGACAGCTGACACAGAAAATAGAGGGAATGGAAGAGATGACTTCCCTCCATTCCGCTATTTGTAATGCTAAAGGGAAACTGGAAGGCGACTGCAATATCTCGAAAATTCATGGAGAGTATTGGGTCGACTGGGTCGAGGAACTAGGCGAATCCGTCCGAAATCGCTTAGAGAAGTATATCATCACCGATGATGTTGAAGTAGAAGAGCTCAGCTTATACCGTCTCTACTTCATTGCTCACACAGAGTTCAGTGTCATGCATATCGGTAGCATTGCCGTTCCAAGCTATCGCTACGGCCTGAAAGGCTATGACCTCTGGTTACCCAAAGGAGCGTTACCACCCGTCCTGTTGACTGAACCCAGCCTCTGGCAAGCGGTCAGGATTTGTCATGGTTGGCCTCTAGCCACTGTCGACTACACCGAAAATTATTTAGCCGCAGAAGTCTTCCAGAGAGATCGCACCCTACACTACCAGAAAGGGTGTTACGTGGGTCAGGAAGTCCTAAACCGCATCCGAACGAGAGGCAAAGTAAACCGCATGATCAAACTCATTGAATGTAATGAGCCCGTGCGCGCCAAATTACCGCCTTATGATCTCCATGTAGGAGATCAAGTTGTCGGCAGAGTCACTTCATGCGCCAACTACACTAAGGATAAAAAATTAAGGGCGATTGCTACCATTGAGAGCAAACACCTTGAGGATGACTTTGTGGACGGGGCCAATAACCATTGGCACGTCAAGGAGATCAGTTAAAGGATCGTCTTAGCTGGCAAGCCCAAGCTTCTGCTCGAGTGCCGCTTTAGAAGTCATTCCAACCACTTCCTCGACCTGCTGGCCATCGTTAAAGATGATCATCGTCGGGATGGCACGAATGTTGTACTTTCCAGCTAAGGCAGAATTAGCATCAACATCCACCTTACCAATCTTCACCTTACCTTCATGCTCATCAGCAATCTGATCCAGGAGTGGAGCAATCATCTTACAGGGACCACACCACTCTGCCCAAAAATCAACCAGAACCATGCCTTTGGATTGAAGGACTTCATTTTCAAAATTACTTTCAGTCAATTCTACTGTGTTTGCGCTAGCCATAAGTTTGATAGTTTGCATTTGAAGTAAGAAATTGCAACCTCCAGATTATTCCCACTAATTCTCCATCCCCGCCCCCCTCTCCCCCCAAAGAAAGATGTTTCACGTGTAACATTTTTCTTTGGGGGCGTTATGGTGCAGTTCGAAATGGGGTTTATTTGAGTTCGAGTGTATTGATTTTCTGACCTGGAAACTCAGTGGTCTGGCCACCGGCAGGTGCATTCGGGTGAAATAGAAAAGTCAGGCGTTTCTTGACCATTCCATAATCAGGATTCAAAAATGCCGGGCGCTCTCCATTTTCCTGTTCATAGAGCGCATAAGGATCAACGGGTCGAAATTTCCATTTCCGGGCGGCTTCGACAGCGGGAGCCCTGAAAGCAGGGTGAGTCGATTGCTCAATTCTTGCTCTCCTGACTCTGCCATCGACGGTCACTTCAATCAGAACATCAGCATGACCTACTACCTTTTCTTCTCTTAATTCATTAGGGTATAGAGGCCTAAATCCAGTCCAGGGAATCACGGTCCGCTCACGCAGTCCCGGATTAGCTCGCCCAATCGTAAAATAGGATTTCCTGCTCGGCTGGAAGACAAAGCGCTGTTGAAGCCAAAGCGGAATGACTTTCCCGTCTCGCATCGCAGGTGAAAATTTCCAGGACAGCAGAGCTAATTGAACCGCGTCTGCAAAAGCAGGCTGAGAGGCTTTAAGAATTTTGACATTCTGTACATCCCCATATTCATTGACAAAATAACGGGCCACGACTTCGCCTCGGATTCCTTCAATGAGAAAATCCCTCGGGTAATGAGGATAGTAATAAAGAAT
>JBCBYL010000212.1:0-2541 GCA_039815855.1 Verrucomicrobiota bacterium | reverse complement strand
CTACCCGTTCGCACTGAACCTCTATGAGCGTTGTCGCTGCCGTTGTTCAGTGATCTTACCCAGTTATCGATTGTTTGATTCCATTCCCTGATTCTAGGGTCAGTGGGGGGGACAGCTGGCAAGATCACTGAACAACGGCAGCGACAACGCTCATAGAGGTTCAGTGCGAACGGGTAGTGAGGACTTCCAGAAGGTTTTGCTAATCTTACCCTTTCAATTTTTTCTTCATTGATAAAAACATTCACTCCGTCCGCCTCGCAGAGAAGGACCTTTTCATTGCGCTGAGTATTCTCAATCCAGAAGCTCTCAGCGTGTGAGATGCCGGGTGACACCGCCTGAAATTGCAGTGGAATACCCAAATCCACCGCCAAAGAAACGACTTGAGCTAAGAGACCGCGAGGAATGTCAATGGACTCACATTGGGACACTTTTTGAGCAAATCCCTGACCCTGGCTAGACTCTTTTCTGTCTATCTGTTGAAGATCACGAAATGGTTGAATTCCTATTTGGGAAACCGCTCCACTTTCAAGAGCAAGGCATTCTTGCACCCAATGATGAAATCGGTTGATACTGGATTCCGCTGTAAGACAGATTTTGAGAAAACCCCGTTTATTGCGATCAAAGAGTTGAATCGAAATCAGCAATCCGTTCTCCATCTTTTCCTCGGCAATGACCATAGAACCTACGGCGAGGGGGTTAATGCTGAGTGAACCATCGATTTCGGCGATCCGCTCTCCTTGAGCGTGAAACAGAAGTTCATCAAAACAGCGTCCGATTGCCATCGAAGCATTCATCGTAAAGCAGAAGTAGGGTCCGAAGTCCTGCAGTGCTTCGAGGGCAGGAATCCAACTCGAAAGAATTTCTATTCCAGACTCATTCGTTGCAAAGTCCTGTGTCATGGAAAAATGACTCTTGAGCCCGCTGTAAGTGCCATAAGGAAACCCAATATCGATGATTCTGCCAGACTGGCTGATCGAGTTCATTACGATTTTGCGGCCATCTCGTTTTTGACGAGGGTTTGAATTTTCTCTATCCAGATCGGATATTGCTCCTGCTCATCGAGATCACAGTCAACACGATCAAGAATACGTTGTGCCCCATGCCGCTCCAGTTCTTCATCCAGATTTTTACCAAACTGACAGAACATCTCGTAAGAAGTATCACCGAGAGCCAACACACAGAAACGAACATTCTCAAGGTGGAGGGGTGCACTCTCCTTAAGAGCATGAAAAAAATCTTCGCACTCGTCGGGCGGGTCTCCGTCTCCCCAAGTGCTGGCGATGACGAACAGGTCTTCCTCAGATTTGAGGTCATCGATGGAAAAATCAGCCATATTGACATCAAACGCCTCGATACCTGCTGACTCCAAATCATCAGCAGCTCTGCCCGCCAATTCCTGCGAGGCACCCATTTGGGTGGCAAATAGTACAGTGGTTTTTCTCATTTGGTTCCTTTCTTTCTTATTAGTGATCACTCTCATTTGGCGATTGCTTTTATCCATTGAGACCACTTCTTTTCAGTTACACGCCTATCGCCAGTCAGTCTGAAGATGGTAATTCCTGCTTCATCAAGGACTTCAAGTGTGGGAGTGAACTTGACACTTCCAGATGCAGTCCGGTGTTTTATGAGTCCCGCCCACAGAGTATCAATTGCGTCTATTTTTATTTCCAAAAGTGCAAAAGGGCTTTGAATTCGAATTTTCTTGGACTGGACAGAGCTCGTGTGCTGGAGAATACGCAACCTTGGCATCAGGCTTCCTGTGCTTACGAAAACAGATAGCTCGAAGCTTCGAAATAGTGAGTGATTTAGCACCTGATCAAGGCGGAGTGCGGGATGGTTCAAGCCTTCCTGTCTGTAGAAGTTCGCCTCACTTTCGTTTTTACTTTGCTTGCTACGATAGCGGCGCAGCAAGCGGTGGAGTGAATCGTCTTCCAAGGAGGCGAACTTAAACTCATCATTGAATATCCAGTTGCCACGGCGGCTGGGCAAGACATTGGTGGATGGCCACGAGTTGAGCTCTGAAATCGATCTGGAGTCAGAAGAACTGCTCCCAGCATACTGCTTAATGATGAGGGAAAAGGCATCGCATCGTGATATGAAATAGCAGTGCCCTTCCTGCACGGCATCAGGCCGTTCATTCAGACTCGAATTAGGATTTACTGCCGATACCATTAATGCAATTGAATCTCATTAGCATCAAACGTCAACCTTTTTTTGAGAATGCGTCTCATTATAAAGAAGAAAGACACAAAAGATTGACCAGTTAGAAAGATTGTCGTGGACTAGAGCGGTTTGTAGGATTCGCTGCGGAAATGAGATTATTTTGCGGATCGGCTATGCGGTTTTGCAGAGATTGAGAAGGATTCGAGTGATTTGTTGCGCTAACAGCGTTACTTTTCGCCCATGGGGCTCGATTCACAGGCTCCAACCCTTTCGGTTATTCCCGAAACTCCCTCGATAAAGAGCTCTATTACTAGCGAATAGTTCAGAAAGTCCAACCTTCGAGGGTGCGGAGGTAGTTAGCCCGTTCAAAGGCTTGCG
>JBCBYL010000230.1:0-2014 GCA_039815855.1 Verrucomicrobiota bacterium | reverse complement strand
GTTTTCCGAGGTTCCAGCTCCATTCTCTCTGGCTCGAACGACATGATCGTAGGATACTGATTTTTCTGGATCTAAATAACCTTGGCAGATCGGGCACTTCAATGCCGACGTCAATGCCACGTTGATAAACGCTTTGCTCTTGGAGTCCTCGGAAAACGATTTGTGAGAATATTCCGTACTTCCAACCACAAGCTTCCCCTGGAGGCCAGAATGCTGAATCAGAAACTCTTCATCTACTCTGACACCCATGTGCAATTGCTCGAGGATTCCATTGAGGAGATCACAATAGGCATTCACTCGTTTTGGGCTGAGATGCTTCTGGAGAATCGTAGCTATTAGGTCCTTGTTTTCGATCAAAACAGTCTCAAGTTTGGGTCGAATATCAGTGAATTTTCTGAAAAAATTTACATCGTTGTTTGCAAGTTTTCTCCCAATCAGGGTAACGGTTCCCATAAACATTGGACTAGAATGGCGACCCGACGGCCCATAGAAATAGACCGCAGGATGAAGGCCAAGGCTTCCTCCGTCATTTCCGGTTATTCGCCTCGCAAGCTTTAAAGACTTCTTTAATGAATCAACTGTGGCCAAACCGCTTGAGTCCTCTGGTTGCCCGTAGACATCTTTGGGGGTTCCCGTCTGGTTGCGGTTCGCAATCAACATAAAGTCAATTAACACTTGAAGTGCCGTTCTAACGCCCTTTGAACCCCCTAAGGGAAGATCCAGCGTTTTGATAGGACGTGAGATCTCCGGCTCAAAGAGAACTCCGTGCAGGTTCTTCGCCGCCTCTTCAATTTCCTCTGCTTGTTCGTGGCTAAAGGATGACCAATATTTATGTCCTTTTCCAGCTCGAATGACAGCTCTAGCAGCAATAGAAATTGGACGTTTTCGACTCCTAAGGAGAAGTTCTTCGATTGA
Source organism: Verrucomicrobiota bacterium (assembly GCA_039815855.1). GTDB lineage: Bacteria > Verrucomicrobiota > Verrucomicrobiia > Methylacidiphilales > JBCBYL01 > JBCBYL01. The sequence continues at coordinate 1,099 of JBCBYL010000230.1, read as the reverse complement.
ATCGAGAGGAGTTCCCTTAGTATTTATTTTGAAAAACGAATTTTCTGCTTTGTCCGCGTCTCCTTTGACCCATTGAATTGGAAGGCCTCTAGCAATGATCGCGTTGATTTTCCGACGTTCAGCAGGTTCGATAGACTCGCTTAGCAGCTTTTTTTGAAAATGCTGCCAACTCCCAATTGTAGAGTTTACTAATCGTCGAGTCTTTGCTGCTGCCTTCTTCTGCTCGCCGGAAATCTCATGGCCAAAAAATGAGAATGAAATGGGGCCGTCTCCGAAATCATCTTCGATCCACGCTCTCAAGGCGCTTAATCGATGTCCTCCATCAATTACGAATAGATAGGTAGGCGATTGCCAAAGGATAACAGATGGAATCAAATCGCCGGTCGTGAAACATTCGAGAAGCGAAACTACCTGGTGAGCACTCCAGTGATTTGTTTCTCTTTGAAAATCGGGCTTTCGAAGGTTGGGCCCGATTAAGCCTCCCTGTGTAAAATCGCGCAAAGAGATAGTTGAAACGTTCTCAAATGTCGATTCTTCGGATCCTTCTGATGCAAAGTCAGCTCTCTTGATCATCGCGTCAAGATTTACGAGGTCTTTTCGGGGAGGCATAATCTAATCTCGAAGGGTTTATAGCATAACGTTTAATGGGGACATTGACGGAAATAGCGGGAGAGATAAAGATATAAACAAGGTTCTAAGGCAATTTTCATAAATATGCATATTGATGGAATATTCAATGAAAGGATGGAGTGAGAAGGAGGTGTCGGAGACCCAGGCTCCGAGTTGGCTGCCGTGTGGCCGGGAGGTGAAATAGGCGCGAGACTCAGCGGCACTGATCTTTTCGGTTTTTCGGCGAATTTGACCTGTCGTTCGAGAGCGACTCATGGGAAGAGGATGAGATTCGAGGGGTCGAGGCTCTCTTCATCAACAGGGTGCTCGAGGTATTCTTTTCTGAGGTCAGATATGCTGACTTCGCTCACAGGAACAGGGGAAGCGAAAAGCGGGAAACGGAAAAAAGAAATGAACGGAAAAGAAAGGGGCTAAGGGATTTAATCGAGATCGAGTTTCTTTAATTTAGGGCGAATGACGAAAGCGCAGT
>JBCBYL010000150.1:0-5171 GCA_039815855.1 Verrucomicrobiota bacterium | reverse complement strand
GGAACAGCGCTCTTAGTCGTCGGTTCGATGGCCATTGCTCTTTTCTTAGGAATCGTTTCCGCAGTCTTTCTGAGTGAGTATAGTAAAGATAGCGCTTTTATTCGGACGATTCGTCTGGCGATTGTGAACTTGGCAGGAGTTCCGTCGATTGTCTTTGGTCTCTTCGGGATGGCGATGTTTGTCAATTTTGGACCTGTCTTTGCCAGAGAAGGAATCCTGGAAATGGAAACCCTGTTTGGCTTGGGACTCATTCCCGTGTTTCCTTATGAATCTGAGAGTGCTTTTTTATCCATCCCGCTCCTGATTAATGATTACTATTTGAGTTTGCAGGGATGGGGGGTCTCGCTACTTGCTGGTTGGTTTACCCTCTCATTTATGGTCCTACCGATCATTATTACGGCCAGTGAAGAATCACTCCGGGCTGTTCCTCAAGGTTATCGCGAGGGTTCCTTAGCGCTGGGAGCAACTAAATGGCAAACGATCCGGACCAATGTGGTACCGTATGCCCTTCCCGGTATTCTTACTTCGTCGATTCTCGGGATCACCAGAGTCGCTGGAGAGACTGCACCAATCATGTTCACGGCAGCCTTCGTGCTTCGACAGCAACTTCCTTGGCAGGTCGATACCATTGCGGAATTCGCCTTTCAGGGAGTGATGGCGCTGCCTTATCACATCTACGTTATTTCTTCTAAGGTCCCTCAGAATATTTTCACTGAGAAATCACAGTATGCCACCTGTTTCGTCTTTCTCGTTTTAGTCTTTATTTTTACATTGGTATCGATTCTTCTGCGCATCAAGCTCAGGGACAAAATTAAATGGTAGGAAGCTAATCACAACTCATCGAAGTAACGCGTTATGGAAACAACCACAGATCCAAGAAAGAATTTTCCCGAGCCTTATGTGGCTCCCCTGGACGAAGCACTCAATGTCATTATCGATATTAAGGACATGGATTTTTATTATGGAGAATCTCAGGCTCTCCACAACATCAGCATGAAAATCCCTGAGAAGCAGGTAACCGCCTTTATCGGGCCTTCCGGTTGCGGTAAATCTACCCTCTTGCGCTGCCTGAATCGGATGAATGACCTCATTGATGGCGCGGACGTCAGAAGTGGAAATATTCTCGTGGATGATGTGGACGTCTATGATAAGTCAGTCGATACGATTGAGTTGCGTAAACGCGTCGGGATGGTGTTTCAGAAGTCCAACCCGTTTCCCAAGTCGATCTATGAAAATATTATTTACGGCCTGCGGATCCAGGGGGAGAACGATAAGCGTACCTTGGATGAAGTGGTAGAGCGCAGTCTGAGAGGGGCGGCGCTCTGGGATGAGATCAAGGATCGTCTCGACGAGCCCGCGACGAGCCTTTCTGGAGGCCAGATGCAGCGTCTTTGTATAGCGCGAGCGATTGCAGTGGAGCCGGAAATCATTCTCATGGATGAGCCTTGTTCGGCTTTGGACCCCATTGCCACAGCAAAGGTGGAAGAACTCATCGCAGAACTCAAAGATAAATTCACGATCGTTATTGTGACCCATAACATGCAACAAGCAGGGCGTTGCTCCGATCATACCGCTTTTCTTTACCTTGGTCGGTTGATTGAAATGGATCGTACCGAGAAAATATTTACTAATCCAAGTCGCCAACAAACAGAAGATTATATTACGGGTCGATTTGGTTAAGTTCTTTACTGCTCACACACTTGTTACATAACGGTCCTTTTACTTGGCTCATTTGAGCCTTATACTTTACTCAATGGATCAGGATCGAAAGCGTCATATGTTAGGTGTCTTCAAGGGGCCACTCTTGAAGATCAAAGACTCGCTTCTTATGATGGCGAGCCTTACCGACCGTAATATGACTCTGGCACTCAATGCCTATCTCAACCGTGATGAGGAAAAAGCTGCACTGGTTGAAAATGAGGATGAAGTGATTGATCGCCTGGAAATTGATATCGATGAATTGGTGATCACCTACGTTTCGACCCACGCGCCTATCGCGACCGCCTGCCGGGTGGCCTTATCTGCATCAAAGATTTCTGAGAGTCTGGAAAATATTGCCGACCAAGCGGTGACGATTGCGAGAAGGGCTAATCTGTTGTGTCAGATGCCTGAATTAGAGGTAGGCGTCGATATTCCACGAATGTCAAATCTAACGCTTTCAATGATGAGAGACAGTATTCATGCCTTCGTAGAAGTGAAACCTGAACTAGCGATGGAAATCAAGGCCCGTGACAAGGAAGTCGACGCGCTCAACCACCGCTACGAGGATGTCCTCAATAAGTTGATGTCTGAAAACCCTGAACAAGTCGAAGCCTGTGTTCATACCATGCTTATTTGTCGCAGTATCGAAAGAGCGGCTGACTACACGAAACACATCGCGGAGGATGTGGTCTTTCTTTACACCGCCAAGGATATTCGCCACCGCGGAACCCCTGTCCAGCATATCACTTGATCGAGTGAGGGATTGTCCACCAGAGGCGATGACTGCTTCGCAATGAATATTTTAGGCATCTCCGCTTTCTACCATGATTCGGCGGCGGCCTTAGTCCGGGATGGGGTGATCCTCGCTGCCGCTCAAGAGGAGCGCTTTACCCGGAAAAAGCATGACGCCTCCTTCCCAAAGTGCGCTATCGACTATTGCCTGAAAGAAGCTGCCGCCCAAATCGAAGATCTTGATTATGTTGTTTTCTATGAAAAGCCACTTCTAAAATTTGATCGATTACTAGAGACATATTTCGCATTTGCCCCTTCTGGTTTTTCCAGTTTCCGATCCGCCATTCCGGTGTGGGTCAGGGAGAAGCTTTTTTTACAGCGAGAAATCAAAAAAGGATTAAAGAAGCGTTTTTCTAAACCGATCGTTTACTGTGAACACCATGAGTCCCATGCCGCCAGTGCCTTTTTCCCCAGCCCATTTGAAGAAGCAGCTATTCTGACCATCGATGGTGTGGGTGAATGGGCCTCTTCTACTATCGGGATGGGGAAAGGAAATCGAATTGAGATCATCAAGCAGTTGAATTTCCCACATTCGCTGGGTCTGCTCTATTCCGCATTTACTTATTATTGCGGTCTTAAAGTGAATAGCGGGGAATACAAACTCATGGGACTGGCGCCTTATGGTGTACCACGCTTTGCGCAACTGATTCGCGATCATTTGATTGAGATTCAGTCAGATGGGTCATTCAGGATGAATATGAAGTATTTTAATTACTGTCAGGGGCTTACCATGACTCATGAAAATCTTCATCGGCTCTTCGGCTTTCCTCCCCGAAAACCTGAAACCAAGTTGGAGCCATTTTACATGGATGTGGCAGCGAGTGTTCAAAAAGTAGTTGAAGACGTGATGCTGCTCATTGCTCAGCACGCTTGTGAAATAACCGGTTCTGAAAATTTGTGCCTGGCAGGTGGAGTGGCACTGAACTGTGTGGCGAATGGTAAAATCCTGAGAGAGGGGCCTTTTCAGAATATATGGGCTCAGCCAGCATCTGGTGATGCCGGGGGTGCATTAGGAGCAGCCTGCTTTGTCTGGCATCAATTGCTAGAAAATGAGAGAAGCCCTCTTCAGCCTGATGGCCAGAGAGGCAGTTTTCTGGGGCCAGCCTATGAGGATGAGGAAATTCGAGAATTTTTGGAATTGAAAGAGGCAGTATTCCGTCCGTATTCCAAAGACACACTTCCCAAGGAAGTCGCCAGGTTAATTGCTTCTGAAAAAGTGGTGGGCTTGTTTCAGGGGCGGATGGAGTTTGGTCCTCGTGCTTTGGGAAACCGAAGTATCTTAGGCGATGCCAGGTCATCTGAGATGCAAAAAGTAATGAATTTAAAAATCAAATATCGAGAGTCTTTTCGGCCCTTTGCCCCAAGTGTATTGCGAGAACGGGTATCGGACTTTTTCGAGATGGAATCTTCTATAGATAGTCCGTACATGCTCGTGGTCGCTGATGTGCATCCTCAGAAGAGATACTCAGTTGAGGGTGAATTGCAATCAGCGGTTGGTTTTGACAAGCTGGACATTCAGCGCTCAGAAATTCCAGCCGTCACGCATGTCGACTATTCAGCTCGTGTTCAAACGGTGGACCAAGAGCGTCATGGCTTATTTTACAATATCATTAAGGAATTTGACGATTGCACCGGCTGTCCGGTGGTCATCAATACCAGCTTCAATGTCAGAGGGGAACCGATTGTCTGTTCGCCGAAAGATGCGTATCGCTGCTTTATGGCCACAGGAATGGATGCACTCGTTTTAGGCTCTTTTCTCTTATTAAAAACAGAGCAACCGGTACTGAAGAGCACGGGCTCCAGTGATGCTCATTATCCCGTAGGGCTGGAATTGGATTAATTTCATCAGGAGTCAAAAATGCTGAACATTCAATGGAAGCCGGATCAATCGACGCTTAGGCAATTCTCACTGATTTGCCTGCCCGGCTTTGGCATCATCAGTCTCATTTGTTATTTCAAATTTGAAATCACCACATTAGCGATCTTCTTTGGTATTCTGGCTTTGGCCTTGCCTGTCATTGGGATGGTCTTTCCGAGATCGATCCGAATTGTGTATGTCTTCTTGCAGATCGTGGCATTTCCTGTGGGCTGGGTCATCAGCCACATTGTTATGGCCCTGATTTACTATGGTATTTTTTCTTTGATCGGTTTATTTTTTCGCACTAGCAAAAGAGATTTACTTGGTATTCGTCAACATGACCAAAGACATTCCTATTGGAAAAAGAAAGAGCAGCAGAAAGACGTGCGGTCTTACTATCGCATGAGTTAAACGGTATGAGTGAAAAAGAGTTTGAGGAAGCTGGTAAGACGGAACAGACCAACCTGCTCAAAGAAATGTACCATCTTCTCCGTCAGAATAAAAAGTGGTGGATGGCTCCTATTCTCTTCATTTTATTCCTTTTCGGATTGTTGATCCTGCTTGGTGGATCAGCTGCCGCACCATTCATTTATTCACTTTTCTAGAAGGGCCTCAGTCGCTTCATCGCCAGATGGCCCTGGTGAGGTCATTTCTGGATCAGTAAACCTAGTTTTTTCATTTGCTGGTAGAGTTCTTCGGCAACGACATGGTGGCCATCGGGGGCCAGGTGTCCAAATTGGTCTAAGTAATAACGATCCATTACTGATCTAGGTCTCTCTCCAGAGGAAATAAAAATGGAATACCAATCAGAGATGGATCG
>JBCBYL010000010.1:0-38243 GCA_039815855.1 Verrucomicrobiota bacterium | reverse complement strand
CCTGGGTGTTGGTTTTACCAACAAAAACAGCTCCTTCTTTAAGAACAACCTTCGGTGCCGTAATATCTCCATAGACTTGAGCACTGGCGGAGATTTCCACTTTCTCCTTGGCCGTAATGTTCCCCTGAATTTTACCAGAAATCATCACACTGGACTTGGAATGAATCTGCGCTTTAAGAAGAGCAGACTCACCAATCGTGAGCGGCCCGTCCGCATGGATCTCTCCCTCAAAACGACCATTGAACTCCATTGAAGATGAAAAGTTTAGCGTCCCATTACACTCCACATCTTCACTTAAATATGCACCACCTGATTTTGAATCCATTCTCTTTATTTCCTTAGTTTCTTTTTCTGTAGCAGGAGACATTCCAGAATTATTTTCACTCTCCTCTTCATCCCGTTTACGAAAGACGTCAAATGCCATTAATAATCAATAATATAAGAAGATGACATGTCACGCAATTATTCGTTTATTTTCCTGAAATTCCCTCTTTCGAGCAAGCTTGACACCCTTCCAGACTATCTCTGTTATAAATTTTACTCATGGTTCACGAGATTCTACTCTTTAAACTGAAAGCTGGAAAATCCTCAGAAGTCGTCGAGGACCTCATGGTCGAAAGTCGAATCCGGCTTCTTAAACTACCAGAAGTCCAAAAACTGGCCTGCGGCAAACCGATTAATACGGATGAGCAGTCATTCGATTTCTTTCTCAACCTTGAGTATGAGAATATGACCAAACGAGCCCTCGTCATGGATTCCCCTCAATACGTCCAGTTCGAGGTTCAAATTCTCAAGCCAAATACCACTGGAAAGCAAGCCTATCTCTTCGAATCAGAGCCAGGCAAGGACGTTAGATACTCTTAAATTTTGCTTGGAGTATGGTCGAGGCACTCTCTGCCTAAGACCTTATTCCTCATCCACTATGTCCAGTTTGGAATCCCCTCACCACAGCCTGTCTCAAGTCCTCCGTGACCTCGTCGAACTCCCGGTCGAAAAACTATCCCTCCGCATCATGACGGAAAACGTAGGCGATAAAGGCTTCGGGCTTCTACTTGCGGTTCTTTCACTGCCTAGCGCCCTGCCGATACCCGCTACCGGCTACAGCACCCCTTTTGGCATCTTATTCGTTCTTCTCGGAGCGCAACTGATTGCGGGCCGGCCCAGCCCGTGGCTGCCAGAACGGGCCTTAAAGCTCCAGGTCTCCAAAAAATTAGTCGCTAAGGTTTTTACCGTAGGAGCAAAGCTTCTCAGCATTGCAGAGAAATTTGTCCGCCCGCGAATGCGTTGGATTACCAGCCTGGGAGGACACCGGCTACTTGGGTTTGTTGTCGTCTTCATGGCCTCATTGATGATTCTCCCCATCCCGATGACCAATACCTTCCCCGCTACCATTATCTTCTTTATCGGTATCTCCCTCTCCGAAGACGACGGACTTGCTGCCATCATCGCATTCATCGGAGGCATCTTATCTGCCTTCTTTTACTGTTACGTGATTTACCTCCTCTTCACCGTAGGAATCGATGGCGTCATCGAGCTGAAAGACTGGATTAAAGACACCCTCCTCGGCAGGAGCTAGCCCTTAGCTCACAGCAACTGCTTCAGCACAGGAGGAATAGACGAAGTCCCTGAGCTTGTCGAAGGGGAGAGGTCAAACTCCCTTCTTACTCGGCTCCCAGATGAACTTATGCATCTGCAGCTGAAATCGAACTGCCAGCTGATCTTCCAAAATCCAATCCACGATGGATGAAGGCTCTATCTTCCCAAAAACTGGCGAAAACAAAACCGCTTCCACCCGCTTACTGAGGTCATACTTCCGCACTTTTTCCTTTGCCCATTCGTAATCTTCACGGGAGGCGATAACACATTTCACTTCATCATTTTCCTGAAGGTGCTCCATGTTTTCCCATCGGTTCTTTTCCACCATGCCACTATCCGGACACTTGAGATCGACGATGCGCTTGACCCTAGGATCGACGGCAGAGATATCACGATGCCCTCCGGTTTCTAAAAGCACCTCATAGCCGGCATCACAGAGCATTTTTAAAAAATCAGGTGTCTGCGGCTGGAGAAGCGGCTCACCACCAGTCACCTCGACCATGGGAACCCCGAACACCTCGACTCGGCGGATGATATCAGACAGCTCCATTTTATTCCCTTCATAAAAAGCGTATTCAGTATCACACCAGGAACAGCGCAGGTCGCAAAACGTCAGGCGAACAAAAACACAGGGCACCCCTGCTCGGGTGCTCTCTCCCTGAATGCTCTGGTAGATTTCATGAATGGTCAGTGTCGCCATGTCACTACGTTAAGACCCAAAACCCTAAGAACAAGCCCATCTACCGTTGACCATACTTCTTGACCAATTCTGGAAACTCACAGTTCCGGCAGGCATCATACTCACGCATACAGAAGTCTTGGTAAATTTGTATCAGTCCCTCTTGCAAGAGCAGTTTACGGGTGAACTTGCTTGGGGGTCTTTCTCCGAGGAGCCGCACCGCAGCAACTCGCGCAGGTAGCATCGATTCCCCGGTTTTTGCCTGCTCCAGCTTTTCACTGACACCGGCGACTCCTGTTGCAGCCGCAAGAGGCCAAATCCCATTATAAAGAAACGCATCCACCCGCGAATTCCCCATCAGAGCTGTCTTATGCTGGAGTGCCTTCCCTCCTACTGTCGCGTGAAACGACCAATAGGGGTGCTCTAGCTCGCCCAGAAATGCCGCCGCCCCTTCTCCAGAGCATTCAATGAGTTCAAGCATGCGCTTCCATTTTTGACTTTCGGAAAGGAGCGACATCACCGCCAGCCGACGTTCAGGCCGATTCGCAGGACGGATCCCCCTTCGATCCCAACTCTGTATTGGAGGTAACTGTTCTTCATTTCTCAATTTCCACCATTCCTTCCAGACCTTTCGCATCGTGCCCTCGAGATCATCTTCCGGAAGGATGCTTGCTGGAAGAAACCCGGCATTCCCGTAGAGCAGAGCCTCCCGCTTCGCCTCTTTTCTCAGCTTCCGTACCGATTGAATGGGATAGCGCTGGGCCAGGCATCGGAAGGGATCTCGATTCCGACTGAACCCCAGTGCATCCGCCAGACTCAGCCAGAGTGCCTGATCCAGCCCCCATTGATTGATCTTTGCGGAGGCCAATCGGGTCCGCTGGTAGAACCGAAACCGGCCTGCTTCCTCAATCAATTCCATTCGTCTCTCTTCCGGTAGTGCCGCCAGTTCCTTCTGACAGGCTCCGATCCGCTCCCCTACTTCCTGCTCTGATCGTGACGTGCGGAAGAACCTCGCCACTTCTGACTCAGGAACAGACAGCTGCTGACTCAACTCTATCTCGGGAAGCACCTTGCCCCCGGCAGTCTCAGCAGTCACATCGTTTCCTCTTTTTTTCCAGACCAAGTGAGCGATGACTTGATTATAGTGAGGATCCAGACTATGCCCATGTTGATTCCAGCCCTCCGGCCTCAAGTGAATTTCCAGATCTCCAATTTGTAGCTTTCCATTAATACGGAGTGCTGCTTGTAGAAAATCAGGACCAGGACCATGGTTCCACTTACCGGCTTGAAGGAGTTCCACTTTCGCCCCATTCGTCGTTTTCAATGGAGTGCGAATCAGCTGTTCAAACCAGATTCGTTGCACGAGATCTTCTGTTATGACTTCAGGTGATTCCTGAACTCGGAAAAGATAACTATATTTTAGTGGATCAAAGATTGAATCCATAGCGACTTCCAAGCATCTTAACTCATGAAATGATGAAACCGAGAATATTCATTCTTACCTTCTTGTTCCTAAACATGCTTAGACCGGCCCTGGCTATCGATCCCGCTCAGGAACCAGTCGTCAAGGCCGTCAGTAAGGCCCGCCCCGCTGTCGTTAATATTTACACCGAGACCCTCGTCGAACAGCGAGTCATTGAACCTGAGGATATTTTCTTCGAGCGCTTCTTTGGTCGCCGCATGAACCTCGGCAGGCGGGTTGCCGTTCCGGTCCGCTCTCTCGGCTCAGGTCTCATCGTCGATCCTGAGGGTTACGTCGTGACCAACCATCATGTCGTCGCGAGAGCTAAGAATACCAAAATTAAAGTCACTCTCGAAAACCAGGAAAGCTACGAGGCCAGGCTCATCCGCAGTATCCCAGAACTTGATCTCGCTCTAATCCAGATCCTGCCTTCAGAAGAAGAACAAGCACGCTCCGCGAAACCAGACTTTACTTATCTCAATTTGGAAAAAACCTCCCCTAACCTCCTCGGACAAACCGTCATTGTCATCGGGAACCCGATCGGATACGAAAGCAGTGTCAGCCGGGGAATCCTCAGCGCCAATAACCGCACCGTCACGTTAGAAGGCATCACTTATGACAACCTCCTCCAGACCGACGCGGCCATTAACCCGGGAAATAGTGGAGGCCCACTCATTGACATTAACGGGAATCTGGTCGGAATCAGTTCCTCAAAGCTCGGCATGACTCAGGGCCCCGGAGGTGCTGCCATTCCCGTCGAAAATATTGGCTTCGCTATCCCCGCCAATGAAGTCACTCGTTTCGTCAAAGATTCAATCGATATTGCCCGCGGAATAAAAGAAGAACCCCGCACTCGAGACCTTGTCGCGGCCCTCGCCGAAAAATCCGGAATCACTGTTCAGGATCTAAGCCCCGACTTAGCCGCCTCCTTTGGCCTGCCCATCGGCAACGCCAACCTCCTCATCACCGATGTCGAAAAAGGCAGCCCTGCTGATGATGCCGGGGTCAAACAAGACATGCTCATCACCAGTATCAATGGATTCCGCGTCCGCACCGTCGAGGACATCCCCTATACCATCTCTCGTCTCAAAAAAGGCGAACGTATCCAATTAACGCTCCGCGTCATCCAGCAAAAAGGCAATTTCCTCCTCAACCGAAACGCCACCACCAGCTTCCCCGCCCGTTAACTCCTCGCCCGCCCCCCGATAAAAGATGTGACAGGTGTAACATCTTTTATCGGGGGGCATAGAGTGGAAAATGGGAAAATGGGGGAAGAAGAGAAGCTCTTGAAAGAGTATCGCTAGCATGGCAGCTTTAGGCCCCCTTAATTTAAGGCAACTAAAGAGAAATTTATGATCAACTGGTTTATCAAGAAAGTCATCGGGTCCAAAAATGCCCGCACTGTCAAATCACTCAGCCCACTCGTGGCTAAAATCAACACCTTTGAGGAGGAATATCAGACGTTTAGTGAAGATCGCCTCAAAGCGAAAACTGTTGAGTTCAAGGAGCGTATCGAAAACGGAGAAACTCTGGATGATCTCCTTCCGGAAGCCTTTGCTGTCGTTAAAAATACCTGTCGCCGCTTTACCGAAAAGAAGCATGAAGTTTCCATCCGGGGTCAATCGATCATCTGGAACATGATCCCTTATGATGTCCAATTGATCGGTGGCATCGTTCTTCACCAGGGCAGTATCGCTGAGATGGCCACTGGAGAAGGAAAGACACTGGTTGCCACCCTCCCCGCCTACCTGAATGCCCTCAATGGTAAAGGGGTTCACGTCGTCACCGTCAATGACTACCTCGCAGCTCGTGACTCTGAGTGGATGGGAGAAATTTACCGCTACCTTGGCCTTACTGTCGGGTGCATGCAGAACGGCCAGCGCCCGCATGAGCGGAATCAGCATTACAGCTGTGATATCACTTATGGCACCAATTCCGAATTTGGTTTCGATTACCTCCGCGATAACGGGATGGCTACCTCAAGGGAAGAACAAGTCCAACGCGGTCACACCTACTGCATCATTGATGAGGTCGACAGTATTCTCATTGATGAGGCCAGAACCCCTCTCATAATTTCCGGACCGGCTACCGTTTCCACCCACCAATACGATAAATTTAAGGGCGCGGTCAGCGGTCTGGTCCGTAAACAACGAAGCCTCTGTGATGGCTTCGCTCAGGAAGCTCAAAAAGCAATTAATGAGGGAGATCTAACCACCGCCGGCAGCCTCTTCGTTAAGGTCAAAATGGGGATGCCGCGACACCCGAAATTGCTGGAAACTCAGGAAAATCCAGAATACCGCCGCGCCATTGATGATGCTGAACTTCTCCTTTACCAGGATCCGCGTAAGTCAGAGCTCTATAGAACGAAAGAAGAACTCTACTTCGTCATCGAAGAGAAAAGTAGCGAGGCCGACCTCACCGAAATGGGCCGCGACGCACTCAGCCCCAATGATCCGGACGCCTTCGTCATTCCCGACCTCATCACCGTGAACCATGACATCGATACCGATGCCTCACTAAGCCAGGAAGAAAAAGAGAAAAAGAAAATCGCCGCCCAGGATAACTATGATGAATCCAGCCAGCGTATTCATAATATTTCACAGCTCCTGCGTGCCTATTGTGTTTTCGAGAAAGACGTCCACTACGTGGTGCAGGAGAATAAAGTCGTTATCGTCGATGAATATACCGGAAGGATGATGCCCGGACGCCGTTGGAGTGATGGGCTCCACCAAGCCGTCGAAGCCAAGGAAGGTGTTCAAATCGATCGGGAAACCCAGACTCTTGCCACCATCACCATCCAAAACTATTTCCGGCTCTATGAAAAACTCTCCGGTATGACCGGAACGGCAGAAACTGAAGCCAACGAATTTAAAGACATCTACCAGCTCGGAGTCGTTAGCGTGCCTACCAATCGTCCGAACATTCGCGCAGACGAGGACGACCTCATCTACAAAACGATTAAAGAAAAATACAAGGCCGTCATCATGGACATTAAGGAGCGGCATCAGGCCGGACAGCCGATCCTGGTCGGAACCGCTTCCGTAAATGCCTCTGAAGTCGTCTCGAAGCTACTCCAGCGGGAAAACATCCCCCATTCCATCCTTAATGCGAAGTTCCACCAGCAGGAAGCAGAGATCGTCACCCGGGCCGGACAGAAAGGTGCCGTCACGATTTCCACCAATATGGCCGGCCGGGGAACCGATATTAAATTGGGCGAAGGAGTAGCGGACCTCGGCGGACTCCATGTCATTGGCACCGAGCGGCATGAATCCAGACGGATCGATCGTCAGCTCCGTGGCCGTTGTTCGCGTCAGGGTGATCCGGGCTCCTCTCAGTTCTTTATCTCCTTTGAAGATGACCTGATGCGCAATTTCGGGGACTCACGTCGGATCACAGGAATGATGACCCGGATGGGCATGGAAGACGATGAAGGGCTTCAGCACCCCTGGCTCAACCGCTCCGTCGAAACCGCCCAAAAGCGGGTGGAGTCGCTCAACTACCAGCGCCGTAAAAACACGCTGCAATATGATGATGTCATGAACCAGCAGCGGGAGGTCATCTACAGCTACCGTAATGATGTTCTCATCGCCGAAGATCCCCGTAATGATGTCTTTGAACTCGTTCGTGATGGCCTCGATCAGGAATGCGCTGCCCGCCTCAGTGATCCAGAAGCGGATGTTGATGCCTTTGTCCGTTGGATTAACACCGCCATGCCGCTGAATATTAAGCGGGATGATATTGATTGGCAGAAATCACCTGCTGAAATCGCCGCCGTCCTCTTTGATCGCGCCAAGGAAGCCTATGAACTCAAAATCAAATTTGAGAATCCGGACGCCATTAAGAACCTTGAACGCTACATTGTCCTCAACTCCATTGACCGCCTCTGGCAGGAACACCTCTATGCCATGGACAGTATGCGCACCAGCATTGGACTCCGCGCACACGGCCAGAAGGATCCGCTCATTGAATACAAGCAGGAGGCCTACGGCATGTTCGAGGAACTCATGGAAAACATCAAACGCGAGATCCTCAGCAACCTCTTCCGTTCCGCCACCAGCCTCAGTGCCTTTGAACAATTCCTCTCCGCCCTCCCGCAGAACATGGTGAAGGAAATCATGCCCGGGATGGCCGACATGCAGGCCCAGCGTGAGCAAGCCAGCACCAACACACCGGAATCCGCGCCTAAGAAAGCAGCACTCCCTATCCGCCGCCAGGACGAAAAGATTGGCCGGAACGATATGGTCGTGATCAAGCGAGGTGAGGAAACCCAGACCATGAAGTGGAAAAAAGCCGAACCCATGGTCAACGGCGGCGGCTGGATCTATGTCAAAAAAGCAGATTAGTTTTTCGCGATCCAGAGCTTTTACGCTGGACGCAGAACGGCTACGCTCCACAACGGGATCATGGCATTCTGATCAGAAAGTCTGACTGATTGAACAGCTTACACTTCGAATAGATTAGCACCCAAGTTCATATGGAGCCTAATCGAGCAGAGAGTGAGTTTTATTGGCATTTTGTCGCAACGTTTTTCCTACGCCTCACTTCTGATGCATAAGAAAGAGCCACTTCATGGGTCTGGTCTGTTACTCTCGGACCACCTTTATAAATTTGCTTTGGGTGCTACCAATCGAATTGAAGGTGCTCTGGGCTCCTGTGCCTAAGATGCTGTCGCCTTCCTGGGAGAATTCTTCATCATTTAAGTTCGTGGTCGCCTGCAAGTGGTAACTGTGACCTGGTGCCGTTGTGACGGTGACACTCATATCCATATTTGAGTTTTCCAAATGAACAACTGAAGAGTGAACCGTCTCAAAAAGGCTTGATGCATCGTATAAATCAGTCGCATCCGCAATTTCTTGGGCGTCCGTTGAGCCGTCGCCATCGAAGTCAAATGCTGAATCATCGACCCCAACAGTCAGGTGATCGTAAGGGCCATCCGGGCCCTCGTAGGGATCATGAATACCATCATGATCGGTATCGACTAAGTCAGGGTTCCCAAAGAAATAATAATCCACGGCTCCAACAGTTGCCACCGATTGAACAAAAACACCCAGGGGGGCACCGCGTTGATCAATACGGGGCAAGTATTCTAATTGAATGCCATCTCCATCTATATCGTACCAATCGACATCCAAAAATTTTACGGCGACCAACTCATACTGGTAATTAGAAATGTCAGTACCCGTGATCTCCAAGCGGTAGATTTCATCGCCGGAGCTGGAAAGATCACTAATAAACTCAATATCCTCAGCGAGCGTATTATAACTTCCGGGTAACGGTGCCATGGTAGGGGTAGACCCACCGTAGTTCCCGAGGGGAGCAAGCAGCGCTTCCCCAGAACCAAGACTCGCCGGATCGATTATAATAGAATCTGCTCTTCCATAAGCATCAAAACTAGCATTCACTGAGGACTCGATTAATAAGTTGTTTGCCGAAAAAACGCCCGAAGGGTCTGCAAAGATACAACCGTTAGTGGCTGCGGTGTTATCGACAAAAGTCGATTGCGCGACCACCATTGCCCTATTTTGGCCATGTGCATAATAAATGGCTCCGCTGTTACTTGCTTGATTACCCACGAAAGTAGAAAGCAGGATACAAAGGCTACCTAAACCCTCGTAACAGACGGCACCACCTGTAAACGCTGTGTTACCTGATAAAGTCGAGCGAACAATGGCGAGCGTGCAATCGTTTACCAGATAAATCGCTCCACCTTGAGTTTCGGCACTATTTCCCTGCAGCGTTGATTCGATAATCTCTACGTGGCCATCCGGCCCCGATATTGCCCCGCCAAAATTTGCACGATTGTTGTTAAGAGTAGAACGTCGGACCGAAACAAAGATTCCATCACTTTGGATAGCCGCACCATACACGTCAGCCACATTGTCGCTGATCGTGCATGAGTCGAGATAAAGTAACGCCTGGTTAGAAATCGCACTGCCATCCGTTCCCAATACGGAGCAGTCTGTCATGTGAAGCTCGCCAGAATTAACTACTCCGTGTCCACTCCCATCGGTCAAAACCAAATGACTTAGCTTCACCGTCACACTGCCTGACACATTCAAAATGCGGGATAGATCGTTTGCAGAGATCGTTATGCCTGATGCCAAACCAGACGCGTCGATTGAAAGGTTCTTGTTAATCAATAGCTCGGACCCTCCAAGAGTGATCGTTGACCCGGAAAGAGATTGGTCAAAGGTAATCGTATCTCCGGCGGTTGCGTCAATAATGGCCTGGCGAAGAGAGCCAAGACCGCTGTCGTTTGAGTTGGTGACCTGTTGGGCAGACACCAAGTTCATAAAAATCATTGCCGCAAAAGAAAGGAAGGTAATCTGTTTCATAGATAATAATAGGGTGGTCACTCAGGCCACGAAAAGCCTCTCCGTCTCGATTTGGTTATATTACCAAATAAAACAATAGAGTAAGGAAAGCGATATGAACAGCAGAACCTGTTTTCATGTTCCCCTGAGCGCAGGGCCGATCCAGTCTTCATGTGGCGGCAGCCGCACTCTGTCTTAGTAAGAGACGGCTCTTTAGAAACTTGGCTACGAAAGGCCCAGCGTGAGCAAGCCAGCACCAACACACCGGAATCCGCGCCTAAGAAAGCAGCACTCCCTATCCGCCGTCAGGACGAAAAGATTGGCCGGAACGATATGGTCGTGATCAAGCGAGGTGAGGAAACCCAGACCATGAAGTGGAAAAAAGCCGAACCCATGGTCAACGGCGGCGGCTGGACCTATGTCAAAAAAGCAGATTAGGTTTTTGGAGCAGATCAAAAAAAGAGCATCAGTCAATTATACTTCAGAGTTTCCCCCTTTCACCCTTGCGCCTGTTTACTGTTGCCGATCAGCCGAATTAAAAAACTTTCTGACGGCGGAATACTGATGTAAGCTGAAGCATGGCATTTCAACGAAGAAAATTTATCAAACAGGCGACTGCCTTTACTGCATTGGGTTCCGTAATCGATTGGGCATCTTCTGCGCAGGCCTCGGATCGTTTCGGTGAGATCCTGCCTCAACGTCAACTGACCCAAGATGGAACCAAGGTGACGGCATTTGCACTGGGTGGCTGGCACGTCGGCGCTCAGAAGACGGAGAAAGGTGCTCAAGCACTTCTGGAAAAGGCGATGGAGCTGGGAGTTCGCTTTTATGATACCGCCCGGGGCTACCAGAAAGGCCAGTCCGAAACCTACATGGGCCAGTTTCTGACCCCGAAATACCGCGACAGTATCTTTCTCATGAGTAAATCTCCCGGGAGAACCGCGAAGGATGTGCGGCAGCACCTGGACGAATCACTCAAGGCGCTGAAGACAGACTATCTTGATCTCTGGCAAATCCACACCATCAATTCACCTGAAGATGTCGATTCGCGGATCAAGGAAGGTGTCCTCGATGTTTTCCTCGAAGCTAAAGAGCAGGGAAAAGCGAAATATATTGGCTTCACCGGCCATCGGAACCCTGAAACTCACCTGCACTTTCTTGAGTATCTGGATAAGAGGGGGCTTCACCTGGATACCTGTCAATTACCTTTGAACGTCTGTGACCCCAGCTTCGAATCCTTCGAGAAGCATGTTCTACCGGTTCTGCTGGAAAAGAAATACGGTGTCATCGCGATGAAGACGATGGCCGGGGGCAGCATGCTGGGCGCCCGCATCGACACGACTCCAAAAAATATCAAAACAACGGACATCCCTCATTTGGTCGAGGAAACAGACATTAGCCTGGCCAATTTGCATCAATACGTTTACGCCCTTCCGGTTTCCTCCGTCTGTAGTGGTTGCGAAGCAGTAGGTGAGGTAGAGCATAATGTTGCGGTATTGAAAGAATTAAAGACAATGTCTGAAAGCGACCGCGCAAAGCTCGTGCAAATCGCCAAGCCTTACGCCGGCAAGACGGTAGAGAACTACAAACGCGTTCTAGGCTAGTCGTTTCTTTTCGATGAAGGTTTCCCAATGGGATCAACCTTCACCCATTGACTGAACTTCCATTCAATTCTCAGTTTACTCAAAGAGGATTCTCTTCTTCGACGGTATCCTGAACCGGGTTACCGGCCCTGAAAATCTTCCGAATTTCTTTGGGACGGAGGGCTCGGTCGAAAATGATCACTTCATCAATGGCTCCGTCAAAGTTACGAACGGCCTGAGCGCCCCCCCGCAGTCCCCAGTTTCCGAACTCGCCGGAACCGAATCTGACCTGCTCAATGGGGCCTTTTGCCGGGTCGCTCTGGTTGAGCATTTTGCCATTGAGGTAGTGGCGTATCCGCCCGGAACTGCCATCATAAGACGAGGCGACATGTATCCACTGCCCGAAGAGTTCCGGCTTAAAGGCAGCAGGGGACACGAGTGCATGCTGGAAGGCCTTGCCGGCTTGGTTCTTAATACCGAGCTGGAGTCTTCCGGCCCTGGTGATTTGCCAATGCGGGTTTCCCGGAGCAAAGCGATCCGTCATCACCAGGCCGTTAAACGTATTTTTTAGACTCTCGATTTTAATCCAAGCGGCCAGGGTGATGCTCTCGTATTGACCCGGGATACTAAACCGAACCCGGTCGCTGGCTCGATTGAAACGCAGAGCGGATTTATTCGGCCAACGGCCGGATTCCCATTGGCTGCCGACAATGGCGCCGTGGCTGGATTCATCACTCAAGGATCCCTCATTTTCAAGGCGTCGCTCCCAGTTCAATGCCTTCCGGAAGGGATAGTAGCGGATGACATCATCTCGTATACTGACATCATCAGAGAACGCCTCCCATGAACGGAAGCGTTCAGATTGCCGATAGTTTGCACGCGCATCTAGCTCTTCAAGGTTCCAAAAGACATCCTGATTCAAGTCGATGGCGTTCTGCTCCTCATAGGTAACAAAACGGGTCGCTTCACCAGTGGTGAGAGTTTGCAGAGGGTCTGCGCTACCAGCCTGACCGGCAAAATAAACTTCCACTTCCCCGGAAAAAACATGAAGTTCAGAAGGCTGACCTGCTCCCACGGAAAGTCCAAATTTCGTTCCGAGATCAACGAAATCATAATCCGGGGTCGCAATTGCAAATCCACGTGCATGAGGCGACACTGAGATCGTCATTCTCCCCTCATGACAGAATGCCTGGTCGGGGCCCAGCATTTCGAGGTGCGCTGGCCCTTCGAGGATCATGGTTGCCCCCTTATAGAAATCCAGTTGAACCACCCCTGATTTGATTTTGAAGGTCCCACTTGGAATGGAATCACCGGGATGGTAAACCATTCCCCCTTCTTCCCACTCCACTTCGTAGAGCTGGGTCAGAACGGCCACGCCTTCATCCATGTCTTCTTCTGCGGAAATGAGCAAGTCTGCTTTCGATCCTTTCATGAGACCGAATCCCCAGGCCAGAGTAAAGCCCAGGACGAGAGCCGCCACTAGCTTCAGCAATGCCCGCGAATTGACACCTCCTGTATTTTTTCTCTCTCTGGTTCCGGAAACCCGCGACTCCGCCAGTGATGTCATCCGCATGAATTCTTCAGGTAAGGCATTGTCCTCCACATCGGAGGCATAAGTCATGAGGCTGGCATGTAATTTCGCATAGCGGAGGTACTCGCGACGCGCATCCTCGCTCTCAGCAAGCAGCGCTTCGAGCCGTTCATGATCTTCCTCGTTCATCGTGCCTTCGATATAGGCATCTGCGAGGTGAAATAAGTCATCCCAGCGATGATTGCTCATGCGAATGTCCCTCCGTCTAAGGCTGCACGCTGGCTGACACAATCAAAGAGAACTCGTTTGATCCGCCCCAGGGCCTTGTAGGTTGCAGTCAAAGAACGTTCAGAAACCCGAGCCGCTTCTTCCGCTCCACCATCCGGCTCATAGCGTGCCAAAATCATTCGCCGGTCACGATCCTTTAACTTTTTCAAACAGTGGGCCAGAGCTTCATGTCGAACCGGATCTTCCCGCTGCATCTTTTCATCTGTGAGTGAGACCAGTTCCATGACCGCGTCACTGAAAATCACTTTAGAGCGGGCAAATTTCTGACGGGACTCACGCACCTTCCAATACGAAATCCGGTTCGCCCAGAGGAGGAAGTTGGTGCCCTCCTCAAAATCGTCGAACTTCTCATGAATGGTCAGGCAGGTCTCTTGAAGGATATCATCGGCATCCGATTTATTTGGCACCAGGCTGAAGATGTACGCGAACATCGCCCGCTGATGTTTCAGCAGGAGCCCGACGAGAAGTTTCTGTCGGGAACGTTCCTCATTCGCCCCGGATGTGTTCATGAATTCTTAACTATTTATAGCACTGCGGTGCTGGTTTAGGACATAAAATGTCACCGCGACCTGTCCTAATGAAACCTTATTATGTTATAATTCACTGTGCTTTTAACAAAACAGCCCGTTTCACGCATCTTTTACCTCTTGGTTTTTGGCATGTTCTACGTAGCTGGATTATCCTTGCCTGCAGCAGAGTGGCCTATGTCCGGAGGACCGGACGGCTCCTGGTCCGTGACCACAACAGAAAGCGTACCCATCCAGTGGTCTGTTCGCCACAACGAGAACATCAAGTGGAAGCGCGCGCTTCCAGCCGGAGGCCAGAGCGGAATCGCCATCACCGGCAAGCGCCTCTTCCTCACCATGAACCCACCAGTCGATACTCCACCCCTCCAGGCATTAGAAGCAGATCACGAGTCGGCAAAAGCAGCTTTTGACCAACGTTATGCAGATGCACTCTCTGAACTACAAAACAACAACGCTTATCAGCAGGCCGTGACTCAAGAAAAGGAAGCCTTCGCTTCTTGGGAAACCTTTCTCGAAACCAACGAGAACTATCAAAATGCCTCCAGCAAAAATAAGGTGAAAGTGGCGAAAGCCTTACAGAAATCATCCCCCCTGGCCACCGTCTGGGAGGAGACTCAAAGCGCCCTGACCCAAGTCATACACACCCATGCTCCGGAATTACCCGAACTGAAGAAGAAAACGGATTCCTTGGCTCAGAAAATGAAATCCAGACCGAAAAGTCCAGACATCATACTCCTCTGCCTCGATGCCGAAACCGGAGAAACCCTGTGGCAGCGCACGGTTAAAGGCGAATTACCCAGCGCTTACAACTACGGGTTCAGTGACTCAACAACTCCCTGCCCCATCACTGACGGAGAATTTGTCTGGGCCATCAACGCCAGCGGAGGCATGGCCTGCTTCACCATCGACGGAGAACCTATTTGGGAGCGAACCTGGATACCCACCACCGGACGCCCGTTTAATAAACAATTCGATTCCATTCTCATCGGTGATCTCATCCTCAATGTCGAACCTCCGCACCAGCACGACTCCACCAGAATCCCAGAATGGAATTATCTTCACGCCTATGAAAAGAAAACAGGAGAGCATGTCTGGACCACTCTCGACTCGCTCACCCACTACAACACACCTATCCCAGGAAAAACAGTTGAAGGCAAAGATGCCTTACTCATCGGTCGTGGCGGTCCCCATGGTGTTCCCGAACGCCCAGTTGGCCTCAGCCTCATTGATACTAAAAATGGAGAATCCCTCTGGACATGGGAGCCTGCTGAGGATAACAAAACCGCTGGCTGGGGCTCACTCAACAATATGCACTGGGATACCGAGAAAACATCCTGGTTCATGAATGATGAAATCGTCACCCTCGACTCCTTGACCGGGAAACAGCTCAGCCGACACTCGGTCAGAACAGTGGACTCCCATGAGTTCGACCCCGCCAAGAATCAATACGTCACCAAAGAAAATGTCCCCACCCCGACGACTGCCTGGGAGTGGTTCACGAATTACACCTACGAGAAAGACATCTACTACCTGGCTCGTCACGCTCCTTACCTGATCCGACATGACTCCGAAACCGGTAAAACCGAATTCCTCGAGCTACCCCGCGAGTTGGATGAAGAACGAAACAAAATCTGGAAAGAACCTCAATCGAATGATGGTCTCAATTCTCGAGGCCAACGCAATGGCTCCGATCCCAGAACGCTGGGCGATGGCTTTCAACGCGTCTTCCTCGGTTCTCCTACCCGGATCAATCAATACCTTTTTTTCACCAATGCCCTCGGAATGGTCTACGTCCTCGATGTCGAAGCAGATGAATTCGGCCCGGAAGCTCTTGTCGCCGTCAACGATCTTGGCGTCCGCGGAGAAACATGGACGGTCAACTCACTCAGCTATGCCCGAGGCCATCTCTACCACCGCACCCTCAAAGAGATCATCTGCATCGGTGATTATTAAATTTTCTTAATATTTACCTTACTGTGATAAATAAATTCTTATAAGATTAGCTAAATAAAGGTATTTTTGTCCTAATAAGAGTCCTAGATGCTATAAATAGTCATGATGAGTATGTACGTTAAAGCATTCCGTCTGGAGCCTGGAGTGAATTGATGAAGGTTGTCCTGTCCGTAGCTCTGATGGTGACAGGCCTTCTGGTCCTGCTCATGATCTTCCCGCCAACCAGTGAAGGAGAGAACCCACTCATGCTCTTCTTCGGGCGTTTCCATCCTATTATTCTACACATCCCGATTGGGGCCCTGATGACACTCTTTGTTTTGGAGGCGATCCAGTGGTGGCACCATTCTAAGGAAGGCCTCAACCGGGCCTGTGAAATTGTTCTCTGGGTTTGCGTGCTCAGTGCCGTTCCTGCTGTGATGGCCGGATTTCTTCTCGCTTCCGGCGGCGGCTACAGCGAAGAGCTCCTCAATAAGCACCTATGGCTAGGCTGGACGACGACTTTCATGGCCACCTGGCTGCTGGTGATTCGTTATTGGGCCCGTGACTTCAAACGGGCGATCTGGATTTACCGTAATCTGCTTATCATCAACACGATCGTCCTCTCACTGGCAGGACATTTTGGTGGATCACTCACCCATGGGTCTGATTACCTGACCAAATATATGCCCGAGGAGATCAAATCCGCCTTCGGTATTCAGGATAAGGGACCTGTCTCCATGTTGGCTGAAATTGAGAAAGCGAAAGAGGCTGGCGAGGTGGTAGATGCTTCCGAAGCCCAGCTCCACTTTGCAACAGAAATTCAGCCCCTGATGTCAGAGTACTGCTATGAGTGCCACGGTCCGGAGAAGCAAAAAGGGAATATTCGCCTCGATGAACTGCACTGGGATATTGTCCATGGACCGGATGCCGAGGGATGGCACACCGCTCTCGATCAAATCAATGCCGGAACGATGCCACCGAAAGGCAAGGCAAAGCCAACTGATGAAGAGCGACGTCTTCTCGTCAGCTGGATGACTGAATCACTGGAGCAAGCGGCCATCGCTAAGCGAGGTGAATCGAAAGATATCATGCGCCGCCTGACCCGCGACCAATATACGAATACCCTGAACGAACTCCTCTATACCAACGTCAATTTCGGGACCGTGCTGCCAGAGGATGGCAAATCGGAAATGGGTTTCACCAACAACGCTGAGACCTTGCAGACTTCCCGCCTCCATATTGAGTATTATCAGAAGATCGCCCGAGACGCCTTAGACCGTGCCATCGTCAATGGAGAGAAGCCTGAACCCCAGCGCTATAAAGTGAACCTCGGAGAAAATAACGGAAAAGGTAAACCTGCGGGCAAATTCGGAGGGTACCAATCTGTCTCGCTCGGCACTGATGACTTCGAAGTATTGATTCTCGATCGTAAGGGAAAAGCGAAGTCCGGTCCGGAGGTGAAGACATTACAAAGTAAAATAGGCGTCGATTTACGGGGCTCCGATAAAGACCGCTTTAGTGTCTTCCCGGAAGGATTAAACCTATACTCCGCACTTCCACACAGGGAAAAAGCTCCTAAATCCTGGCAGGGCCCCTCACCCAACATGAAGATGCTCATTAAAGACATCTACCCAAGCAATGCACCTTTCGTTCTCCGAGTCGAAGCGAGCAAGGGCAAATTCACCGCCACTCTTAAGGAAGGCTTCATCCGACTCCGGAATGCATCACCTGCCATTTCCTCTACTGATGCCATCGTCCTGACCCCAGCTGACTTTACACTGAGAAAGAACATGACCATCGACGAAGATGGTTGGATGGCTCCAAAGGACCTCACCTCAGATTCGATTGCGGTCTATCCGTTGAAGGTGAAAGAAAAAGGATTATACCAGATCGATCTCGTCCACCCCTACGCAGCTCAGGATGCCATGCCTTCCTATACCTTGGCCATGGGTAAGAGGCTCAAGAAACAGGAGCGCTTTAACCTCGATAAATCACTCGCCTCCAAGCCATCACTCGTCCACCCCGTCACCCTCGCCTACCTGAACAAGAAAACGTACAACATTGTTCTCGGCGGAAAGTTCTTTATCGGAATGAAGAAATTGATCGTCACCCCCATCGGTGAGGATAACCCGATCTTTGCCGACTTGAAGAATGAGGGAGGTATCAATGCTGAAAAATACGGGGATTCCTATCCTGAACTACGCGCTTATGCTGGGACCCGGACCGATGATGGCATGGACTACGACAATTTTGGCGAAACGGTGATTGTCGATGCAGAGCCTGGTAAGCCGAAGACGTATGAATTCAAGGGGCATCTCGATAACTTGCCCGTGCCCGCGCCTGGTGACAACCAAAGTGGGCACCTGGCCAGCACCATGGTCATGGGACTGTGGAACGACTACCTGGTGAAGAACAGTGATGAAGCCGGTCCTCCCGTGCTCATCCATTCCATGGAAATCGAAGCCCCCTACTACGAGGTCTGGCCTCCACAGAGCCATACTGAAATCTTCTTTGATTCTCCTAACCGTGGAAAAGCAGAGAAAGAGGAACTCTACACCAAACAAGTGGTCGAACGTTTCATGGAGCGAGCCTTCCGCAGGGATATCCAGAGAGACGAACTCAACTTCTATATGGACTTCTGGCGTCAGACACGACAAGGCTTTGACCATTACGAGGAAAGCGTGAAAGAGGTTCTGGTCGCGATTCTCTGTTCACCGAATTTTCTCTACCTCGTCAATCCTGATTCCGAACCCGCTTCTGAAGGACAGCAAAAAGAATTCCTCCTCGCCTCCCGCCTTTCTTACTTCCTCTGGAATGCCCCTCCAGATGATGAACTCAGAAGGCTGGCCACTGAAGGCCGGCTGAGCCAGTCCCTAGATCAGCAACTGGAGCGCATGATTCAGGATCCCCGGATTTTCGAAATGATCGAGTCCTTCGCCTACGAATGGCTGCGCATTGATCGTCTGGAGCAGATGAACACGAGCATCACTGATTACCCTGACTTCACACGCTTCGTCAAAGAGGACATGGCTCAGGAAACGTACCAATTCATTCACGAGGTCCTAACAAAGAACCTCTCGATCATGAATTTCATCGAGTCCGATTTCGCCATGCTGAACCAAAACATGGCCGAATTCTATGGCATTGACGGGGTCGAAGGAGGTCATTTCCGCCCCGTAAAACTGGAAGACGGCTCATACCGTGGAGGGCTCCTGACCCAGGGAGCTTTCCTCAATGGACACTCCGACGGTGTCCAAGCGCACCCGATCAAGCGTGCCGTCTGGCTAAAGGAAAAAATCCTCGGAGAGAAGCCACCACCTGCCCCGCCGAATGTTCCTGAACTCGATCCGGACACCCCCGGCTTTGAGAAGATGACTCTGAAAGAGCAGCTCGAGCTGCACCGGAATAAAGCCTCTTGTGTCGACTGCCACTTGCTCATTGACCCTTATGGCGTCGTCTTCGAAAACTTCGACGCTTCTGGCCGGTTCATTCAAACCGCTAAAGGAAAAGAAATCGACGCTTCTTCGACTCTGCCCGATGGAACCAATATCGAAGGCATTGACGGGATAAAGGATTACATCCTCGACCTTCGGCGCGACTCATTTACTGAGGCTCTGGTTGAACACCTTTATGCCTACGCTCTCGGCCGGGATGTCACTTTTGCGGATGAGATGGAGGTCAAAGAGATTGCCAAGGCAGTGGCTGAGGATGGCTACTCATTCCAGTCCGTGCTTCGCCACATCATCCAGTGCGAATCGTTTATCGGAAAGAAAACCTTTAATGAAAGAATGGCATCGATGGATGCCGGGATCCAAACCACCCAAATAAGGAACCATCATCATGAGTAAACCTTGGCACCTCGATCGACGCACTTTTCTTAAAGGAGTGGGCGTCTGCTGCATGCTCCCCTACATGGAAAGCATGGGCCTGACCAAAACGTACAGCCTCTCATCCAATGGCAGCACGCCCCGCCGGATGTGCTTTGTCTATCTCCCTAACGGAGTTTCTATGCCTCCTGAAACGAGCCCGGAATACCAAGCCTGGAACTGGTTCCCTATCGGCGAAGGTCGTAACTACACTTTGACCAATAACCTCAAGGCCCTCGAACCCCACCGGGATCAAGTTTCCATCCTCGGTGGTCTCAGCCACCCACGCAGCCGGAAGTTACTAGGACACATTGCTGGTGATACCTGGCTGACCGGTGGTGACCTGCGCGGCGCCTATGACAACTCCGTTTCTGTCGATCAAGTCGCAGCAGAAGCACTGAGTAAGCACACACGTTACCCTTCCCTCGTTCTCTCTACCGATGGTGGCGTCGGCTATAAATCCCGCGCTACGACACTCTCTTATGACCGAACCGGACGGGCCGTTCCAGCGGAGCACAACCAAAGGGAAATCTTTGAACGCTATTTCTCTCCTGGCGGAGGTGCCTCTACTGAGGAACGTCGACGCAGCATCGAACAGGGTAAAAAAATCGTCGACCTCATCCTCGATGACAGTAAGCGTCTGCAACGCCGACTCGGAAAAAACGACCATGAGAAACTGGATGAATACATGACCTCCCTCAATAGCATGGAGGAGCAAATCCAGCGGAATGAGAAATGGCTCGATGTCCCCTTTAAAGATTTTGACGCCAGCCATATCGATCTCAGTGCCTCTTCCGACGTCGATGCGGAAGCCTATGTTCGCTCCGTCTTTGACCTCATTGTGCTGGGGTTCCAGATTGACCTGACTCGGGTCTCGACGTTCATGATGGCCAGGGAAGACGGGATGGGATTCGGTGACCAGTTCCCGAATCTTGCCCTTGGCATTAAGAAAGGTCACCACTCCATCTCTCATGATAAATCGAAAATCCGCTGGGAACAGTGGGGCAAGTATGACCAGTGGCTCAGCCAGCAGTTCGCTTATTTTGTGGAAAAGCTCAAAACGACAAGCGATGAACACGGTCCACTCATCGATAATACCCTCACCCTCTACGGCAGTGCTTGCAGTAACACGCACAACGCCCGGAACTACCCGCTCGTCCTTGCTGGCGGAAGCAACATGGGTGTCAAACACGGAACGTATACCGTCTTTGATGAACGGCACGAGCCGATGTCGAACCTCTTCGTCAGCATGCTCAATGCCGTCGGAGTCGAGACAGATCGCTTTTCAGACAGCACCGGAAAGCTCTCACACATCTTTACTTAAGGCACAGGCCTGATCTACCCTCTGGTTCGCAGATCAGGCAGCTAAAATGAAACGATATGAGTGAGGTATTGAGAATCCATGATGAAGACAACGCGATTGTTGCACTCACGGATTTGCCTGCAGGACCGCTTTCTTATCAAGGACGTCAGGTTCAACTTGCTGAACGGATTCCACAGAAACACAAGTTTCTCAGCTCACCTGTCCAGAAGGGCAAGAAGGTCACCATGTACGGAGTTCCCGTTGGGGTAGCCAACGAGGACCTCGCTGAAGGCAGTTTGCTCACCATTGAAAATACGACCCACTTTGCCGACCCCGCCTTCATCTCAGAAGCTCCTTACGCATGGCAAGCTCCAGACGTCTCTGCCTGGAAAAAGCAAACCTTCATGGGATACCACCGGCCCGACGGTAAAGTCGGCACTGCGAATCTCTGGCTCTTTATCCCCCTCGTCTTCTGCGAAAACCGGAACTTAAAATTCATCGAAGGCGCGCTCAATAAAAGTCTGGGCTATGAAAAACCAAACCAATACGAAGCCTACGTTGCAGATAAGTTGGAGCAGTCCCTCGACCTGAGGCCTCCTCGGACCGACCGTATCTTTGAGAATCTAGACGGATTTCGCTTTCTCTACCACGACGGAGGATGTGGAGGCACTCGACAGGATTCCGAAACTCTTCTTCGCCTCCTGGCCGGATATGTTCACCACCCGAATGTAGCCGGAGCCACTGTCTTAAGCCTCGGATGCCAGCATGCCCAGATCGAGTGGTTTCAGGAAATCCAGCAAGAGCTATATCCCCAGAGTCAGAAGCCAATCGTCTATGTCGAGCAGCAGAAGCTTCTTTCTGAAGAAAAAACGATTACCACTGCGATAGACCAGACGCTTGAATACCTGCCCGAGGTCAACCGCATTCAACGAGAACCAGCTGGGCTGGATAAACTGGTGGTGGGCCTCGAGTGTGGCGGATCAGATGGGTTCTCCGGTATTTCCGCGAACCCGGCTATCGGCCGCACCTCAGACCTTCTTGTCGCCCTAGGCGCGATAACGATTCTCAGTGAATTTCCTGAACTCAACGGAGTCGAACAGAACATCCTCGACCGTTGTGTCACCCGTAATCTGGGAGAAAAATTCCTCCAACTCACTCAGGCCTACGAAGAGCGTGCCCAGGCGGTGGGCTCCGGCTTTGATATGAACCCGTCTCCCGGGAACATTAAGGACGGACTCATCACTGATGCCATTAAATCCGCAGGTGCTGCCCAGAAAGGTGGAACCTCACCGGTCTGTGACATCCTCGACTACACCGAGCCTGCCGTCCATCCCGGCTTAAATCTCCTCTGCACCCCCGGCAATGACGTCGAATCAACAACGGGAATGGCGGGCAGTGGAGCCAACCTCATCCTCTTCTCTACCGGCCTCGGAACACCAACAGGCAACCCCATCACTCCCGTCATCAAGATTTCAAGCAACACGGATCTCTCCACCCGGATGGAGGATATTATTGATATCAATGCCGGCACCATTATCACCGGTGAAGATTCCATCGAGTCAATGGGAGAAGCCATCCTCGAATCGATCATCGAGACCGCGAGCGGAAAGCCAACGAAGGCCATGAACCTCGACCAACATGATTTCATTCTCTGGAAACGAGGCGTTTCCCTCTAACTAACCGCTCTATTTTAAAAATGAACAAACCAAAAATTGTCCCCTCTCAGTTACTGATTCCATTCATCCTCGTCACCAGCATGTTCTTCATGTGGGGCCTGGCCAATAACATGACCGACATCCTCGTCGCGTCATTCAAACGTATCATGAGCCTGACCGACCTCGTCAGCACCCTGATCCAATTCTCTTTTTACGGCGCATACTTCTGCCTCGCTCTCCCAGCGGCTCTCCTCATTCGGAAATTTGAATATAAGAGCGGCATCCTCGTGGGTCTGGGCATGTTCATCTTAGGCGCCCTCCTCTTCTATCCTGCGAGCTTGACCATGGAATACAGTCACTTCCTCGCCGCCCTCTTCATCCTCGCCGGCGGGCTTTCCGTGCTCGAAACCACAGCCAACCCGTACATTCTCGCCATGGGTGACGAGTCGAATCAGATCCAACGCTTGAACTTCGCGCAGTCTTTCAACCCCATCGGGTCCATGACCGGCATCCTCCTTGGAAAATTTTTCATCCTCTCGCAGCTCGACACCGCCAGCGAAGCAGACCGCGCAGCCATGAGTGCTGAGGAACTCGAAGCCGTGCAGGCCGGTGAACTAACCGCTGTGATGGGACCCTATGTCGGAGTCGCGTTTGTCCTCCTCATCATTTGGGTCATGATCGCAGTCCGAAAAATGCCGAAAGGAACCGTCCACGACTCCCCTCCGGCGCTATCAGAATCATTCCGGCGTCTCGCCAAAAATAAGAACTACCGGCTCGGAGTAGGTGCTCAATTCTTTGCCGTCGGTGCTCAGATTGCGACCTGGAGCTTCCTCATCCGCTACGTCATGAAGCAAATCGGCTGCACCGAAGATGTCGCCTCCAACTACTACGTTGCATCCCTGGCCCTGTTCATTGCCTGCCGCTTCCTATTCACCTGGCTGCTCTCCAAGTTCAAAGCAGGCCACCTCCTCGGGGCGAGCGCAATTGTCGCCGTTATTTCAATCGCCATTGCGGTCACCATTCAGGGAATGGTCGGAGTGATTGCCCTCGTCATCGTCTCCGGATGCATGTCCCTCATGTTCCCGACTATTTTTGGAATTGCTACGGTTGGCACTGAAGACGACCACAAAATCGCCAGCTCCGGATTGATTATGGCCATCGTCGGCGGGGCGGTCATGACTCCCCTGCAAGGAGCCCTCTCTGACCATTACGGGGTCGAACTTTCCTACCTCGTGCCTCTCGCCTGCTTCTGCTACGTCGTCTTCTACGGCTTTTCGCGAGGCAACCTACACCAGTCTACTGACGAAGCTGCTTAGCGAGTTATCTTCTAGAGGCCAATGGTCTCGTCTTCGTAATCGCAGGCGGGAAGGCTTTTGGGTTCGGCTCCGTTATTCTGGATCGTGACTTCGCCGCGGATCTGAACTTGCTCATTGAAGAGCACTGGCCCCTCGACTTCCAGTGACTGGCAATGCTGAAGAGAGGGGATGACGGGAATGAGCGAGTCGAACTGGGCCATGGTCTTATAGTCTCCACTCAAGGAAACCGATGGAGGGATTCCATTCCGGCTATCAATCAGTCCAATGGTCTGGTCATCTCGAATGACACAGGCATCCGATCGAAGCACTAAAAGGTCATCGGTTTTCTTTACCGGGGCAAAACGAGAACGGGGCACGTCAATGGCTGCCGCTTTTTTGAATAAACCAATCGCGGAGCCCATCGCGGTTTCGAGCTGGATCACTGATGTCGAACTTGAATCCTTGGGATCAACCGTCTTTTGATTGGTGATGAGTGGCAGGGACAGGCTGCCTCCCTGGGAATCGATCAGTTCTTTCAACCCCCGAAGCCGAATCCAGAGGTTATTGGTATTGAAGTAACGGTGCTTGTCGATGTTTTGGAATGCGTCCTTATCCTCCTCGGCACACTGGGCAGACTCGCGGAGAATGAAGCGCCCCTTCTGCTGTGCGAGATGGCCTCCTTTTTTATCGGAGTCTGTCCGCCGGGTCACTTCCATCAGGAAGTCGACCGAGTTCTGTTCCATATAGTGAATGAATGTAGGATCCGGACAGGCGCCTAAATTATCGGAATTCGAAACAAAAGCATACTCGATTCCAGCCTCGATCAGATCATCGAGTTTTCCACTTCCGAGTAACGCAGCATAAATGTCTCCGTGTCCGGGTGGGCACCATTCCTGTTGAGGATTCTTTTTCCAAGTGACCGGCTCTTTGGTCTCGGCATCGAGCTTGGGCACCTGGGATTGAATAAATTCTAAATCACTCGGACTCCCCACTTCGGGATAATCTTGCAAAAAGGCCTTGGTATCCTCGCTGGTGCTGAAGCTGTTCATGAAAAGGAATTTCAAATCAGCTGCCCCTTCTTTCCGTAGATGCAGGACCTGACGTACGATCAGATCGAGAAAGGTGAGGCCATCTTTCACTTCCAGCAGTGACTTGGCCTTATCGAGGCCCATGCCTGTGCCAAGTCCGCCATTGAGCTTGATCAACGTAGTCTTGGCTAAGAGTGCATTCCGCTCCTCCTGGCTGAGGGAAACGTTGATGTCCTCTAAAGCAGGAATATCTTTCACCGCATCGATACTGGATTCGGAAATGAATCCAGAAGAGCCAGCTTCAAATTGCTCAAGATTCTTAAGGAACGAATGAATTGCAGCCTGGGATTGCCCGGCTGCCTTCATTTTCTCTTCAATTTGTGCGCCAGCGCTCATGCTGAAGTTTTAATCAGCTCTGAAATTTCTTTGAACTTCTCGTGCTGACTATCACCGACCCATTCAAAAAGAAGGGCTTCAACGGATGAAATGAGAAAATTGTCGGTATGTAATTCCTGCATCGCGATCCGGTGGTTTTCCTCACGGCGAGAGGCTGTCGCATCTGCTAAGATCACGACGGTCTTTCCTGCAGCCCTGAGGTCATACGCAGTCTGGCGGAGACAAATATGAGTTTCGATCCCAGCGAGGATGATCGTCTTTTGATCAATCTCTTCTGCAAATGATCCTGCGGAGAAGGTTGTTTTCTCAAACGTCTTCACCGCTTGAGCTGTCTCGGCAATTTGGGAAACGGTTCTACCCAAGCCCTGTGGATATTGCTCTGATAGATAAACGGGCACTTCCAAGATACCGGCCGCTTTTAATAAGGTCACAATGGGGCCTAAGAGCGCATCCGCTCCTTTCATGGCTGGTAATATTTTTTCCTGCACATCGACAACCAAAATAGCCGACTGACTTTGATTCACTCTCCAAGACATTAATTATATCTCCTTTTGTAGCGACTCGATGACTGAAGGATCTTCCAAGGTGGATGTATCCCCGGTGATGTCAGAACCAGTCGCTATATTTCTTAATAACCTTCGCATAATTTTTCCAGAACGCGTTTTCGGCAAGGCTTCTGCAAACCGAATACTGTCCGGGCGGGCAATGGCACCAATTTCCTTGGTCACGTGCAGGATCAATTCCTCCCGTAGTTCCCCAGTTTGGAGAACCCTCTTTCCTAAACTCACAAAAGCGACAATTCCCTGACCTTTTAATTCATCAGGGCGTCCCACCACCGCTGCTTCCATGACTGCAGGGTGACTGACGAGAGCACTCTCTACCTCGGCTGTTCCTAAACGGTGACCGGAGACATTGAGCACATCATCAATCCGTCCGACAATCCAGAAGTAGCCTTTTTTATCACGCCGCGCACCATCCCCGGTAAAGTAGGCCCCTGGAATATCACTCCAGTATTGTTTCCGGTAACGTGGCTTATCCTTGTAAATGCTGCGCAGCATGGAGGGCCAGGGTTTGCGAATGACTAACTTGCCACCGCTATTCGCCGGCACTTCTTTGCCCTCTTCATTGACGACGGCGATATCGACCCCGAAAAATGGCACGCCTGCAGATCCCGGCCTCATCTGATTTGCACCCGGTAAGGTCGTGACCATATGGGAACCGGTTTCCGTCTGCCACCAGGTATCGACAATGGGACACTTCTCATGACCGACTTGTTTATAATACCACATCCAGGCTTCAGGATTAATGGGCTCTCCGACACTTCCTAGTAATCGCAGGCTAGAAAGATCATGTTTCTTCAACCACTCGTCTCCCCATTTCATAAAGGCCCGAATCGCTGTGGGTGCGGTGTAAAAAATCGACACTTTATGGCGTTCAATGATTTCCCAGAAACGATCCGGCTCAGGGTAATTCGGCGCCCCTTCATAGATCAGACTGGTGCCGCCATTCGAAAGAATCCCATAGACCACGTAGCTGTGTCCTGTGATCCAGCCGATATCGGCTGTGCACCAGAAGAGATCATCTTCTTTCAGATCGAAAACATACTTGGTGCTCAAATGACAGCCGAGCAGATAACCGGCAGTGGTATGCAAAATCCCCTTGGGCTTCCCAGTGCTCCCACTGGTGTAGAGAATGAAGAGCGGGTGTTCACTGTCCAAGCTGGCAGGGATGCAAGTATCCCCTGCGTGACGCATTAAATCCTGATACCAGTAGTCTTTCTTTCCCATCGGAGCACCATGGTCCGTCCGTTTCACTACGATAATGGTGTTCACCTGCGGACATTCCGCGACAGCCTCATCAACGGCTTTTTTCAGCTCGACGACCTTTCCGCGTCTCCATCCCCCATCAGCGGTGATGACTAACTTTGCTTCACAGTCGTTGATCCGCTCTTTCAGTGACTCTGCACTAAATCCGCCGAATACCACTGAGTGGACTGCTCCAATTCGCGTGCAGGCGAGCATGGCAATCACGGATTCCGGAATCATCGGCATGTAGATGGCCACCCGGTCCCCTTTGCGCACGCCCTTGGTCTTGAGCACGTTGGCAAATTTACTAACCTCCAGGTAGAGCTGCTGGTAGGTCAGGGTTTGTCGATCTCCCGGCTCCCCTTCAAAAATAATGGCTGCCTTATGACGCCGATCACTGTTCAGATGGCGATCTAAACAGTTCTCACTGACATTGATTTTGCCACCCGTAAACCACTTCGAGTAAGGTCGCTTCCACTCGCAGACTTTCTTAAACTTTGTCTGCCAAACCAATTCATGAGCCATCTTCTTCCAAAAAGCATCTGGCTTCTCAATTGATTCCCGATAAAGCTCCAGATACGCCTTCTCTGAGCTGACGTGCGCTTTTTTTCTAAATTCAGCTGAGGGTTTAAAGTGTCGATTCTCGGTTAAGACCGAATCAATATTTTTAGTGGGCATAGCAAATACTAATGTCCAGATTCCGCTAACAATGCAAGAGCTGTTTCCGCAACTTGTTCAGCAGGCCACATCTTTCCCAGCCCCTCATATCCGCAAGCCAGCAGACCCTGATCAGGCCCAATAAAGTGAACTCCCCTGCTTTTGAGAATCTCGACGTTTTCCTGAGTCGCCGGATGCTCCCACATTTTTCCGTTCATGGCTGGAGCAACGAGGATGGGAGCCTTGGTCGCAAGTAAAACTGAATTCAAGGCATCTGGTGCTCCACCGACACGCATCAGAGAAAGCTGATTTGCCGTTGCAGGAGCGACCAAAATCAGATCTGCCCGGTCAGCTAGTTCAATATGACTAGGAATACCGGCTTCATTTTCATCCCAGAGGCTGGTCACGACATGGCGATGAGTGAGTCCGGAAAAGGTGAGCGGCTGGATGAACTGTTGCCCGCCTTCCGTTAAGATGACATCGACGAGACAATTTGCCTTCACCAGAGCACTGGTCACTTCTGCCGCCTTATAGGCCGCGATTGAACCTGTCACCCCGATCACGACTTGATATTGTTTTTCACTCATCATTCTGGCCCTGCATGATAACGACTGGCGCGCATTCTTTCAGCAATAATGATCGACTTAAATTTAAGGAGATCCTCTTCCTTGCTTCGGCTCAGAATGGTATATTGGTATTCACTCCAACGCGGCAGTTCACGACTCGCGGTGGTTAAACGAGTTTGGATCTGCTCCTCAGATTCCGTGCCCCGCTCTCGTAGGCGCTTCTCTAATTCTTCGATCTCAGGTGGCATGATAAAAATATCAACCAGAGATTCCTGTACCCAGGGGATATCTAATGCCCTGATTTGTTGAGCCCCTTCAACATCAATATCGAGAAGCACATCCTGTCCGAGTTGGATGCGTTCTAAAACCGGCTGACGAGGGGTGCCATAATATGATCCTCCGTGGACTTTAGCGTATTCGAGAAAAGCGCCTTCTTCGATACGTTGCTGAAACGTCATGGTATCCAGAAAATGATAATCGACTCCTTCCGACTCCCCTTGCCGGGGTTCCCGGGTCGTGCAAGACACGATAAAGGAAAAATCAAAATCCTCACTGGCTCCTCGTACCAGAGTAGATTTTCCAGCACCAGAAGGTGCAGAGACAACAAACAAGATGCCTCGACGGTGACGGGGTCGGTTCTCCATTACTCGATATTTTGAACCTGTTCTCTCATTTTCTCGAGTTCGGATTTCATATCAACTGAGATGCGAGAGACTCCGACGTCATTGGCTTTATTCCCTAGGGTATTGATTTCACGCCCAATCTCCTGGACCATGAAATCGAAATGCCTGCCATGGGGAGCGCTCGTCTTCAGTAAGCGAAGAAATTCATTCAAATGCGCTTTCAGGCGTGTCATCTCCTCTGAAATATCGAGGCGATCCGCCATCAAAGCAATTTCACGGACGAGGCGATCATCGGAAAGATCGATAGGAACCTCAGCATCCTCTAAACGTTTCAGAAGTGCTGCACGGTGTGATTTCACGACTTGAGGAGCCAGCTTTTCTACTTGAGCAGTTTGCACGAGCAGATGTTTTGCTCGTTTTTGCAGGTCCTGACCGAGGGCCTGCCCCTCGCGTTGCCTGGACTGATGATATTTCTTGAGAGCGGAGCGGATCAAAGACAGGACATCCTGCTGCAGAGCTTCAATGGGCTCTGAGGGAGCGTCTGCCACCACACCCGGGAGCTTAAATAGATATTCCAGACTAACGGTGGGGATACCACCCAGCTCTTTTGCGATCTCATCCAGTTCCCGCTTGTACGCCTTGAGCTGTTTCCGGTTGATAGAAAGTCCAGAGGCAGATGATTTGACTCGTTGTTGAATTTGCAAACTCAGAGCGACCCGTCCGCGGGCCATTCCATGCTGAATTTCTCGTCTAATTTCGGGTTCCAGTGATTCAATTTCCTTAGGAATATTGAGCTGAATATCGAGCCCCTTTTTGTTGTTTACCGATTGAATCTGAATGGCAATGACTGAATGGCTCGTGCGTTTCTCTGCATTCGCATAGCCGGTCATGCTATAGGTAGAAACTCGGGTAGATTGAGAGGCCACTCTGCCGACTTTCTAATCCAGAAGGAACTTTTTCGCCTGATCGGTGTCTTTATCACCGCGACCGGAGAGGTTTACGATGATCGCATCATCTGGCGACATCGTCGGGGCGACTTGAAAGGCATAAGCCACACCATGGGCCGTTTCCAGGGCGGGAATAATCCCTTCCAGCGCCGAAAGGCGTTGAAAGGCATCCAACGCGTCTTTGTCGGTGGCGTAGGTATAGTCGACTCGTCCGATGTCTTTCAGGAAACAGTGTTCCGGCCCAACCGCTGCGTAGTCTAACCCCGCTGAAACCGAATGCGTCAATTCCACCTGTCCATCATCGTTCTGCAAGACATATGACTTCGTTCCCTGAAGGACTCCAAGCTTACCCCCCTGAAAACGGGCAGCATGCTTGCCTTGCTCGATGCCCTCACCTCCAGCTTCGACACCGACCATTTTGACCTCAGGATCATCCAGGAAAGCATAGAAGAGCCCGATGGCATTACTGCCCCCGCCGACACAGGCAGTAAGAAGTTTTGGCAGAGCGCCGTGTTCTTCGAGAATTTGCTCCCGTGCTTCATCACCGATGATGCGATGAAAATTTCTGACAATCATTGGATAGGGATGAGAACCATAAGCGGTTCCTAAGACGTAGTGGGTATGATCGACATGGGTGACCCAGTCACGCATTGCTTCATTGACTGCTTCTTTGAGGGTGCGCTGCCCTGCTTTCACCCCAACGACCTCAGCTCCTAAGAACCGCATCCGGGCCACGTTGAGAGCTTGGCGGGCCATATCGACCTCTCCCATATAGACGACGCATTCGAGCCCAAATCGTGCTGCGCAAGTTGCGGTGGCGACCCCATGCTGTCCTGCCCCGGTTTCAGCAATGACGCGTTTCTTACCCATACGTCTGGCCAGTAAGACCTGACCAAGGGCGTTGTTAATTTTATGGGCACCGGTATGGAGGAGGTCTTCTCGTTTGAGATAAATTTTTGCCCCACCCAATTCATTGGTCATACGTTCCGCAAAATAAAGGGGCGTCGGTCGCCCGGTAAATTTTTCCCGTAATTCATTCAACTCAGCGAGGAAACCGGGATCCTTCATTGCCTTCTCGTAGGCGTCCTCGAGTTCCTGCAAAGGATGCATTAAGGTTTCCGGTACATACATCCCGCCAAAGTCACCGAAGTAACCAGAAGCATTCGGCCCGGCTTTATAACTCTCTACTGCTGTTGCTGACATCGCTGAATCCAATCTCTCATTTTCTTGTGATCTTTTCTGCCCGGGCGGGATTCCACTCCGGAGCAAACATCCACACCATAAGGTTGCACAATTTCAATAGCTTGCACGACATTATCCGGAGTCAATCCACCGGATAAAATGATCGGTTTAGAGTAGGAGGCAAGAGCATGGTTCAAGGACTGAGCCACCTTCCAATCAATGACCTCTCCTGTTCCGCCATATTTGGAAGATGCTTTATCGAGCAAAAAAGCCCCAACCGGAAATTCATTCAGAGCAGGAAAGTCATCAGGGTAAGGAATTCCTACCGCTTTAATCAATTGCTCTTCATTGACTTTGAGCGCATGGACAGCCTCCACACTCTCATGGCCATGGAGCTGAAAACGGTCGGGCTTCAGCTCACGATCAATCTGCCTGATTTCTTCATCACTGGCATTGACCGTGACGGAAAACGTTAAGACACCTTGAGGCAACTGCCGGGAAATGTCACAAGCCGCTTCCAGGCTGAGATAGCGCGGGCTCTTCGGATAAAAAATAAAGCCAACCGCATTGGCCCCAAAATCCGCGGCTGCCTGTGCATCTTCCAGATTCGTCATCCCACAGACTTTGATCAGCGATGGCTTCATGAAAAAATACCGTCTTTAACGGAAAAGCTCTTCGACCGTGCCGGTAATATCGCCCGAGCGCATCAGGGTTTCACCGATGAGAAAACAATCGATTCCTTCCGCACGAATCAAATCAACGTCTTCTGCCGTTTTAATCCCACTTTCGCAGACACCTAAAGCATCGGCTGGAATTTCAGGTGCCAGTTCACGCGTTGTATCCAGAGAAACCTCAAAGGTCTTTAAATTACGATTATTGATCCCAATGATTTCGGCTCCGATATCGAGTGCAATATCCATTTCTCTGATATCATGAACTTCGACGAGCACATCTAATTGGAGGCTGGTCGCCAATTGATAGAGTTCATGAAGTTCTTTCTGTTCCAGGGCCGCCACGATCAAAAGAATGGCATCTGCCCCGGTAATGACTGACTCATAAACCTGCAGCGGTGAGATGATAAAATCCTTCCGTAAAACGGGTATTTCCACCTGGCTGCGGACGGCGGTCAGATAACGGAGTGATCCCTGAAAGTATTCCTCATCCGTTAAAATAGAGAGGGCCTGAGCTCCTGCCTCCTCATAATCCAGTCCCTGCCGGACCGGATCGAAATCAGGGGAAATGACCCCAGCGGATGGCGAGGCCTTTTTAATTTCCGCAATCAGTGTCGGTGTCCCCGGTTGGTGGAGATTGGCTTTAAAAGGACGGAAGTCATCTCGGAGGATGGCCGCACGGTGCAACTTTTCCTGATTCCCTTCTAATCGTTTGACCTCTTCTTTTTTCGTTTCGAGGATTTTTGCTAAAATATCATTCATCATCTACATCCGTATCACTGCGTTTCTTTCCACGGAGGAAAGCATTAATAAACGCATCGAGATCACCATCCATGACCGCTTGTACGTTACTGGAGCTTTCCCCTGTTCTCAAATCTTTGACCATTTGATATGGCTGAAAAACATAAGAGCGGATTTGATGCCCCCAGCCAATCTCACCTTTTTCACTGTAATTTTTTTCTGCCTCGGCTCGCTTCTTATCCATTTCCAACTCATAGAGCCGGGCTTTCAAGACCCGCATCGCTGTGGCTCGGTTCTTGATCTGTGACCTTTCATTTTGGCAACTGACAATGAGCCCGGTCGGCAAGTGCGTCAGGCGGACGGCTGAATCCGTCGTGTTCACCCCCTGGCCTCCAGGACCACCAGAACGATAAACGTCGACACGGATGTCTTTATCTTCGACCTCAATCTCAATGTCATCATCAATCTCAGCCACGACATCTAATGACGCAAAAGAGGTCTGCCGCTTCCCGGCTGCATTAAACGGAGAGATCCTCACCAGTCGATGAACCCCGCGCTCTGACTTCATATTTCCATAGGCGAATTCACCCTTGATCATGAGCGTTGCCGATTTGATGCCTGCCTCATCCCCCTGGAGCAGGTCGAGCATTTCGACTTTCATCCCATGGCGTTCTGCCCATCTCTGATACATGCGCAGAAGCATGCTCGCCCAGTCACAGGCCTCTGTTCCTCCGGCTCCAGAGTGAATACTGACAATGGCATTTTTCCCATCCAGCTCGCCTTTGAGAAGGATTTTAATTTCCAGATCGTCGAGAGATTGGATCAGATCTTCATATTCCTTCTTCACTTCCTGAGCAGCGTCAGGAGAAGGATCTTCCTGACTTAGTTCAATGAGGACGGGTAAATCATCAACTCGCTGCTGGATCGTACCGAAAGCCTCCAGGGATTCGCGAATCCGCGTCGCACTCGTCGACGTCTTCTGAGCATGAGCCTGGTTATCCCAAAAATCTGGGGACGCCATCTGTGACTCTAGATCACTTAGCTGGGATTTAAGTTGAGCCGGGTCAAAGAAACCTCCCGAGTTGCTTTAACCGGCTGTTGATATCAGTGAGATCAAACTGAACGTCATCGGCCATATGTAAAAACGTACCCTTCGTCCCTCTGCTGGCAAGGGAATGTTTTCTCCATCGATTCCTCAACCGACTGTGATAGATTATGAAAATGAAACCGGACCGGCTCAACGAAACCTGGACCAAGTCCAGTCCCCGCTATTCCGACGAAAGCGCCATGTCCACCATGGTCCATCGCTCCGCCACCGGTCCCAAGAGTAAGTTCACCCTCATCGATGCTATTATTTTTTATGCCGCCATCCTCTGTTTAATGGTCGCCCCGGGCATCACCTTCATCCTCATCTCACCGCACATTGAATTGCTCGCTATCCTTTTTGCTCCGCTAGGACTCGGCTTACTCTATGGAGCCTATCACTGCACCCTCATCGTCTATCGGAAATACAAAGAAAGATAATGAAGCGATTTCTGCTGGTTCTCGCGCTCAGCTTCGTCGCGCTTTCAAATCAAACGAAGGCCCAAGATCGTTCCAAAGACGATTTGGGCTTGGAAATTGTCGCTTCAGCGAGAGAACAAATCGGCACAACCATTAGGTACGATCCAAGTTATCAACGCCTGGATTATCCTGCGGGAGATATCCCAATGGAACGTGGAGTTTGCACCGACGTCGTCATACGTGCCTTACGTGCCGGGTGTGATTCTGACCTCCAAGTTCTGGTCAATGAGGACATGAAGCATCACTTCCCTGACTATCCTCAAAACTGGAAGCTAACAGGTCCTGACAAAAATATTGATCATCGAAGAGTTCCTAATCTCAAGACCTTCTTCAAAAGAAAGAGACTGAACCTATCGATCAGCCGCAACCCAAGTGATTATCAACCAGGTGACTTAGTCACTTGTTTAGTGCCTCCTCATTTGCCGCACATCATGATCGTTTCAGATAAGAAATCAAAAAGTGGAATTCCGTATGTCATTCATAATATTGGACGAGGAACCGTTGAGGAGAATCGCTTATTTGATTTTGAAATCACCGGACACTACAGAATTAAATCAATCCAACACTTAAAGAAGTAATCCTTCCCAAGCTACGGATGCCTCAGCCCTAAAACGATTCTCCTCCCCTTTCTCCTAAACTCCCTGTTGAAGAGTTACTGGGAATTAATCTTTGGAAGTGCCCGGCTTAACCGTCTTCGCGCATCCACAGTCACCGCAGCTCGGTTTTTTCAATGACCGCCGAATGAGATAGAATACAGCCCCGCCGACCGCAGCTGCTACAATGACTATTTCTATCATGACAGCCCCCACGCGGTTCCTACCTGATAAACAAAGACGGCTCCCAGCCAGGCCAAACTCGTCATGAGCACAAAGGCGGAGACCGCCCACTTCCATGAGGTCTCCTTCGCCATCACGGCGACGGTGGCTCCGCATTGAAGACAGAGCGCATAAAACACGAGCAAAGCCAGTACGGTGGGCAGGGTATAGATTGGCTGTCCCTGCTTCGGCCCCTCCTTCCACCTTTCCGACTGAATTTGTTCTCTGAGACTTTCAGATTCTTCATCGGTATCATCACCTAATTCATAAATAATCCCGAGGTTGGATATGATCACTTCTCGAGCCGGGAAACTGGCCAGAATAGAAATACTGATCTTCCAATCAAAGCCTGCCAGGGCAAAGACAGGCTGAATGAATTTACCCGTGCGACCCATCCAACTTTGTTCCACTTGGGCGCTTTGAATACGCTTATCCAACTCTTCCCCGGACATTTCACTAAGATCCGATACGGAAACAACACCAGCTTGTGTGAGGTAGTCCTTAGTCAGACGTTCTTCTAATTCAGAAGAGCGCGGAAAATAGAGTAGGGCCCAGATGATGACACTAATCGCAAAGATAACGCTTCCAGCATTCGTCAAAAACTTCAACCCGCGTTCATATACCCGCCAGAATAAATCACGGAACCGGGGCTTCCGGAAAGGTGGAAATTCCAACAGGAAAGGCATAGGAGCCGTTCTCAAAATGAATCGGTTTAAGATAAAGGCCAGGGGGAGAGCCACGATGAAGCCAAGAAAATGGAGAGCAAACAAAGCGGTCCCTGCCCAGAAAGCACCAAATTGAGGTTCGATAAATGCGCCGATAAGAAGCACATAAACCGGCAACCTCGCCGAGCAACTCATTAATGGTGAAACAAAGTTCGTCGCCAAACGGGCTTTCGGATCCTCAATCGTCCGGGCCGCCATGATCCCCGGAATGGCACAGGCATAGCTGGATAAAAGCGGAACAAAGCTTTTCCCGCTTAACCCAGTCCAGCTAAAAAGACGATCCATGAGGTATGCAGGCCTTGCCAGGTAACCACTGTCTTCAAGTAAAGCAATCAGGGCATAGAGAATGAGAATCTGAGGAAGAAAAATCACAACGGAGCCGACGCCGGCAATGACGCCATCACAGACCAGGCTCTGAACTAATGGAGTCTCTACGAGTTCGGCTCCAAGTAATTCTTGCAGCCATCCCGTCGCTCCTTCAATCGCATCCATCACTGGACCGGCCCATGAGTAAACCGACTGAAAGAGGAGAAACATGACCACGAGAAAGGTCAAACTCCCGAAAACCGGATGGAGAAAAACACGGTCCAGCTTCTCAGTCAGACGCTTTTGTTCCTCACCTTGTGTCACACATCCTTCCAGAAGCTGACTGACACGCTCACGTAAACAGATGGGCTCCATCACATGCGGAGCAACTCCCGCAGCGCGCGCCAGATCTCGGGCACGCGCCACTATTTCGACACGCTCCTCCTGACGCCAGTCCAACTTACTCAGATAGATAGAGTCGATATCAAAAATAGCTCGTCGTGCGGTTAAGTCAGATAGTTCTCCCAAACCTCTGTCTTGGATCTCTTTCTGCAAAAAGGCAACGGCATGGTTCAACGGCTCAGGCCAATCCGTAGGAGGGATCTTTTTCCCGTCGTCAATCGCCTTGGAAATCACGTTTTTGAGTTCCTCGATTCCCTCTCCTGTCGCGGCAACCGTTTCCACCACAGGAATGCCTAAACGCTCTGAGAGTAAATCCACATCAATAATCATCTTCCGCTGACGCGCTTCGTCAGAGAAGTTTAGGACCAGGATTTGCGGGATTTCAAATTCAGCGACCTGAAGCGTAAGCAGTAACTGGCGTGACAGGTGGCTGGCATCGAGAACACAGACCGCGACAGAAGGGCGGGCTCCACCGGCCCAATCTCCAGACAGCACATCACTGGCGACTTCCTCATCAAGTGATCTCGCCGCCAAACTGTAAGTCCCGGGCAAATCAATGATCCGCGTGGCCACTCCATCGATCATCGCCTGCCCCTCTTTCCGCTCAACCGTGACCCCGGGATAATTCCCGATCCGTTGGCGTAATCCAGTCAGACGGTTAAAGAGGGAGGATTTGCCCGTATTCGGGTTACCATAAAGGGCGATCCAGTCACCCTGCACCCCTAAG
The DNA here is from genome assembly GCA_039815855.1 of Verrucomicrobiota bacterium. GTDB lineage: Bacteria > Verrucomicrobiota > Verrucomicrobiia > Methylacidiphilales > JBCBYL01 > JBCBYL01. The sequence goes on along the minus strand of JBCBYL010000010.1, from coordinate 1,058 downwards.
ATATTTGCTGGCGACTCTCCCGGAGCGGCTTTTTCAGTCATTGCTGTCTGAAACTTGGATCTCTGCAGCATCGCCGTGACGAACGGCTAACCGGAGCGAATCAGCTTCTACGGCAATTGGGCCATTAACCGGCACACGCTCAATGACTCGCACGTCTGAGCCCTGATGGAGACCAATCATCATCAGGCGCGCGCTTAAACCGTGCTCCCCGTCAAGACTATCAATCTTACTTTCCTGTCCACGACGAAGTTGAGAGAGATTGGATTTGGGCATAAAGATGATCATTGATGCATTGAGACTGATTTGCAATAAAAATGGAACTCATTCTGAACTTATTAGTCATTCTACCTTCCACTCTGAATAACTACTCTTTGCACGTCTCTCCATTCCTGAGTCTCAACTCCGTTTTTGATACTCGCGAGGGCTCATTCCCTCAGCTGACTTAAAGCGCCGATTGAATTGAGAGAGAGATTGAAAGCCGCTATCGAAAGCCACCTGGCTAATGGTGTAGTGGCCATCACGGAGTAACTCGCGACAATGGTCCAGGCGCACTTGATTGAGATACTCGGAAAACGTAATCCCGGTGCTGCTTTTAAATAGTCGGGATAGCCTTTCGGGGCTGAGATTGACTTCCTTAGCCATCTCATTTAATCGGACTTTTTCTCGGAAGCGATTACGAATCAAAATCATGGTCTGAAAGACGGCAGTGGGTAAGACTTTTTGTGCTTCTCGCGATGGAGTCTCTTTGCGCAAGCGAGAAAGGGTATACTCCACCGCCATATTGAGCCAGTTCTGCACTGCCTCCAATTGTGCATTCTTAATATCCCCTTCTAGAATTAGATTCCCTAAAGAAATACTACCCACGACGAGAGGCCTGGAGAGTAATCCTCTGGATACACGACGTTCAGAAAAGACCAGTCTTAATCCAGTCAGACTCTGTAAATCCGCATCCAAACTTTGTAACAATCCTGTGGCATGGAGCTTATGGATTAAAGCTTCTCTAGCTATGGCGGGCATTTTCAAAGTTAGGTTCTCAATTTCGATGATGTCAATAAATG
>JBCBYL010000098.1:0-8652 GCA_039815855.1 Verrucomicrobiota bacterium | reverse complement strand
CCAAACTATTATTAATTGTTGATTAATGTGGGACACGAGGGTGATTTGCTTAGGAATTATATAAAATATACCATGACGGCAAAGTGCTTCTTAAAAAGCCGATTCACGTTTTCGGGAGGAGCATTTGCAGTTTAACTCTTCCTATACAATTAACTTGGGAGACTTACGGAGAAAATTAGCTAAAGGGGCACTCCCACCTTCGCCTTTAGGTGATGATGGACATGAACGATTCTATTTTGAGTCGGTCTCTTCTGATTCGATATCGATGACATCCGCTTTTTTGGCATATTTAGCAGGGTCTTTCTGCCTCTCCTTCAGCTCCTTTTTTTTCGTATTGAGCTCCAGAAAGCGGGTGACGCGTAAAAAGGTCATGATCAGGAAGCCTGTGACAAAGAGAAAGACAATCAGTCGAAACATGGCAATAGCATAGAATCCAAGGCTCTGTCAGACAATGGGTTAATCAAGCTTTCGTCCTATTTTTTGTTTCATTTCCCAAGACATGGCTCTTAACTCAATGGGTGAGCCAGCCCCTTGCTTCCGATTTCTTTTCTTCAGAGCATACCGACCATCACGCTCTTTTTGAAAACGATCCACTCGTCTGGGAACTCCTCTCCGAAATTAAGCCCTACCTCCAATTTCGTCTCCAGCCAGAAAATCATGGGCATGTCATCGGTCATCCTGTGATTGGAGAGCAAGTCTATATTGGAGAAGGGACGGTCATCGAACCTGGTGTCTATATCGAAGGCCCAGCCTGGATTGGCAAGAATTGCCGTATCCGACACGGAGCCTACCTCAGAGAGAATGTCATTACCGGAGACGACTGCGTGCTCGGTAACAGTTGTGAGTTCAAGAACTGCCTCCTCCTGAATGGAGCTCAGGTCCCTCATTTTTCCTACATTGGAGATTCGATCCTAGGCTATCAGGCCCATCTCGGGGCAGGGGTGATTTGCTCTAACCTGCGCACCGACCAGAAAAGCGTGAAAGTGGATTGGAAGGGAGAACGAATCGACACAGGTCGGCGTAAGTTCGGTGCCATTATCGGAGATCGGGTCGAGGTTGGCTGCCAAGCCGTCCTCAATCCGGGCACCCTCTTAGGACCGGGAAGTATGGTTCATCCCGGAGCCATTGTTACCGGCACTCTTGCCGAAGGAGCCGTGGCCAAGAACCCGAACATGATCCGGATGAGTGATTAGCAGGAGCTACTCGTTGAGTGCCTGGTTCACTCTTTCGATTTTTTCAACGAAGTCCCTCAGCTCAATTTCATTCAGTTTTTCTTCGAGAATGGTTTCGGCCTTGACCCATATCGGCCGTGCCAACTGTAACTGTTTTTTTCCCTCCGCGGTGAGTTGAGCGATCTTTCCTCTGCCTTTAGGATTTGGGGCTAGTTTCACAGCCCCATACATTTGCAATAAGACCAGGGCACGCGTCATGGCGGAGAGTTCAATGCCAGTCATCTGCGAAAGTTGGGAAGGGGATGCCTGACTGTTTAATTCCAGTAGATTCAAAATGATAAATTGTCCGGAGGTCAGATCGGCCCGATTCATCATCCGATCAAAATAAAGCGTGATCGCGCGATTCAACTTCTGTAATTCAGCACAGAATTGCACCTCAACCTTCAATTCAGTCGTCGGGATGCCTTTTTTTGTAGATGCTTTTGGGGCTTTGATCATTGGCTCTTAGCACTCGTCACAAACATGTAACAGAAAATTTAGCCCTGAATGTTGCATATGCAAGTTTCTGGTTCAGATTGCATATGCAAGTCAGTTTAAGAAGCTGACGCGTTTGAAATTTTTATAAGTGAATAACCTACAGTAAACCTGAATTGAGGAGATAAGTGAAAATGAAGAAGATGAAATGGATTGGAGCCTTGCTGGCCATCACCAGCAGCTGGCTTCAAGCAGAAACCCTAACCAGTTCCGAGCATTCGTTCGGGAGTAATGTGTATATCGTGTCAGAGGGAGTCGATTTCCAGATTGGGAACAATGGTGCCAGCGATTATCTCTTTAGCTGGACGGACCCGGATGGGACGAATTTTACTAATATTGTTGATCCAACTCTGATTCTAGGAACTGGAGAGACTTACACGTTCACAAGAACGAGTGGAAGTCACCCTTTTGCGATTACCGATGAAACCCTCGACATTTCTGGAACGGATGGAAGCTTCGTCAGGGTTTCTACCTCGAGCACCGACATCACCAATGCGACATTGCGCCCTTCGGCGAATTTTGTAGCTCAGCCCAGTGGAGCGAATACGGTCACCTGGACGACTCGAAATGAAGATTTGGGGATTTACCGTTACACTTGCACGGTGACGGGGCACACCGGAATGACCGGAGTCATCAAGATTGGTCATGGTCCGGGAGATACGGTTCAAAACGGCGCGGTCTATCGGGTGGATGAAGGAGTTACTTTCTATTTGAGGAACAGTGGTGCATCCCATTACTTGTTCAGTTGGTCCGACAGCTCTGGCGTCTATACCGATGTCATTGATCCTACCTTGGTTCTCACCTATGGGCGGCAGTATAATTTTGAGAGAATCAGTGGAAGCCATCCGTTTGTGATCACCGATGATACCCTCCCGGTCACAGGGACCGATGGTAGCTTCAGTCGGACAACAACGGATGGAACCACGATAGACAATGCGACCCTGACACCGATTGCAGATTTCACTGCTGATCAATTTACCAATAGTGGAACTCTTTCAACGGATTTCATCGGCTGGAAGCCGGCTTTGGCCGATCAGGGCGACTATTTTTATACCTGCCGTGTGACAGGACACACCGGGATGACAGGAGCGATCCAAATCACAGGAGGCCCGGGCACGACGACCTTGGTTCAGGATAATGTATACCGCGTGAGTGAAGGGGTTGCCTTTGAAGTCGGGAATAGTGGTGCTGCAGATTTTCTCTTCAATTGGACTGACAGTTCGGGAACTTACACAAACATTGCGGATCCTACCTTCCTCTTCACCCGAGGAGAGATGTATTCGTTCGTCAGGACGTCTGGATCCCACCCGTTTGCCATTACGGATGACTCTCTTCCTGTGAGTGGAACCAATGGATCATTTGTGAGAGCGACCTCAGACTCAGGAGTGATCACAGCGGCAACGCTGACTCCGACTGAAGAATTCACAGCTGAGCCACTTGGTTCAACACCAGGCGATGATGAATCGTTGACGATTGAATGGACATTAGAGCCGGAAGACATCGATCGCTACTTCTACACCTGTACAGTCACAGGTCATACTGGAATGACCGGTGCGATTCAGGTGGATCCCAATGTGCAGACTGATCTGGGAACATTGACAGCGACGAACTTCGCTTTTCAATTCAGCGCTGTTTCGGGACAGAGCTATCTGATCCAGCGGACGAGTGACTTTATCAATTTCGAAAACGTCACCACCTTTAACGCGACGCAAACAGGGACGGAAACCTTTTTGGACACTGAACCGCTCACTGCCCGTGCATTCTACCGGGTCATTGAGTTGGATTAAGTAACAGATCTATAGGAAGGCTCCCTGATAAGTTGGGGAGCCTTCTTTTTCTGGTTCTCAGACGTAAAAACAAACACAAGATTGTGAACGTTAGAAGATTGAAGAAACGAGCAACCATCGGCAAGCTACTGCCAAATGATCAATCCCAGACCATTGATAATGAGTATCATGCTTAGCAGTATGACTCTGTCTTCTGTGACTGGGGAGGATGCTATTGCCATCCTGGAAACCAGTGCCTGGGAGCCTGGAGATCCTATGCGGATTGCAGACGAACGGATGACGTTCGACCTTTCTATCAGGGAGAGGCTCATTTTCCTCAATAACTGGGTCGATTTTAACGACTCCTTCGATTTACGTGATGATCTGGCGCTCCAGCATCGTTTACGGTTTGGGATACGGACTCAAATCACGGATGAAATTGCCATCTATGGCCAGTTTCAAGATTCACGCACATTTTTTGATGAGCCGGCAGGTCCGGTCTTTAACCGTGAGTTTATTAATCAGGATGACCCGACCGAGCTTTATCAGGCATTCTTTGAATGGAAAGCCTCTCCGCATCTGCCTATCGATTTTCAGATCGGACGTCAGGAGTGGAATTGGGGAGATGGTCGATTACTGGCTAGTAATGAGTGGACGAATAATGGGCGCGTCTTTGATGGGGTAACCATGAGCTTCAACCAGACAGATTACAAATTGTCCGGCTTTGCCGGTTGGCCGGTCATTGCCGAATCGGACACCATCAATAGTCCGGACACGGAAGACTTGATTACAGGGATGTATCTGGAAGGTAATTGGTCTGAAAAAATTGATATCGAACCCTACCTGATCTTTCGCAGTAAATCGGATCGAGATGTGAGAACCACCTTAACCAACGCGGATAACCAGAATGCAGGGAATCTCGCTCCACCGGGTGATTATATCACTTTGGGAACCCATATTGAATCCAAACCGGGAGCTTATGGGCCAGTTGATTTCCGTTTCGAAGTCGCTGTCCAAGCCGGTGAAATCTCAGATCCAATCGGGCTAGGGAACAACGTCGGAGGCCAGCCCATCAATACGGGGCGGCAGGATTTCTTGGCTGGAGCAGTTCATAGTCAGGTCGGATATACCTTTGAAGATTCAGTCGGCGCCCTAAGGATCTTTTTTGAATTTAACTATGCCTCTGGAGATGATGACCCGAATGATAATGAGAGTCACACCTTTCAGCCGCTTTTCCCGGAAGAGCATCGTTTCCATGGTATTCAGGACCGCTATGCCTGGATGAACATGGTTGAATTCGTTCTAGGGACAGAATGGCAGCCTGTATCACGATGGCAGATCGCTCTCTCGGGGCATTGGTTTTGGATCCCTGAGACCAATGATGTCAGAAGGAATTCTGCACAGAGTGCACTCGGTGGAGCGGCACGCTATGCGGCCGCCCTGGCAAACAATCCCGGGAATTTTGCTGCTTTTGAAATCGATCTTGTGACTCGCTATCGGTTGACACGCTGGGCTTCCTTAGAGGCTGGTTACAGCCATTTCTTCGCGGGTGACTACTATCGTGGTTCGTCTCCCAGCTTGGGTGGGGTAGTCGCAAATGATGATATCGATTTTGCTTACCTCCAACTCAGTTTGAACTTTTAACCTTCAACCCCTTCCTATTCAAAGATGATGAAAAAACCAAAAATCAAAACCCTCGCCAGCTCCGTTCTTAGTATCCTTCCTTTCTTGCTGAGCACTTCTCCAGTTCAAGCCGAAGTGATTTATCGCTATGTCGATCAAGCCATTCTCGTTGATTCCTTACTCGAGCGAATCGATCCGAAGGCGGTCATCATCTCGCCTGCCAATTATAACAAAATCAAAGGCGGAAAATTTGCCGTGACGCTGGATCAGGAAGGGAAAGCTCCGGAAGTCGTTTACCTGAAGACGACCTTAAATTGGCTCAAGAATGATCCACCGCTGAAAACGGAATTCCTTTCTACCGAAGTGGGACAGATCAACGTCCGATCAGTTCAAGGCACGGTGGAGGCGAAGGTTCCAGACTCAGGAGCATGGGTCGTGGCCTTGCCAGGAATGGCCTTACCGATCGGCAGTATCATTCGAACCGGTGAGGACAGTAAGGCCTCTGTCCAGTTGCCCGGGCTTCAGTCAGTCATTGCAGGTCAGGACGCCACTTTTGCTCTCGAACAGACTGCCACTGAGAATAAGGTGAAGACCCAACTCAAAGTGGATCAAGGCACCCTCTTTATCAAATCAGCTAAATTTAAAGGGATCCCTCACGATTTCTCTATTCGCACTCCTTTAGGAATTGCAGCGGCCCGGGGAACCGAGTATCTGACCTCTCATGAGGACCGAACATCCGTCATTTGTGTCGTCGAAGGGGAAGTCAAAGTCCTCAAAGACAATCAGGAGCAGGTGGCCAACTTAAACGTGAAGAGTGAAGGGGAGTTACTCTTCCAGGCGATTCCGGAACTGAGCGGACGACAATACGCAGAATGGCTCTATCAAAAAGCCCAGGAGATCGCAGCTCTCAATCCCGACTCCACCGGAACAAGAGAATTCACAGCTTATCTGCCAGTTCTCAGAACGGATAGCCAGAAAGACAGTATCTGGGAAGCAACCTCTTCTAATCGGATCAAGTGGTAGCCCACCTATCTCGTTTTGTTTTACCCATTTTCTTTTCGAGGTTGGATCAATTCAACCGGGAGATGCTTCTTGTAGTGTTGATAGTCCTTGTCCTTTGAAAGAATGGGAATACTCCAATGCACAGAACAGGCGCAGATGAGAAAATCAGTGTTTGAGCCCTGAATTCCTTTCTTTCTGCAAAGGTTAAGAAAGCGAGCCCCAAGCACGTAGACCTCGGATGGAATCGGCCGGTCAACAAACGCGGCGAGCCTCTCCGAAAACGTATCAAAGACCGTTTGCTCTTTGATGCCTGATAAAATTTCCATTCTGATTGGCCCAATCATCTCGATGCGGCCCTCTTGGATTAAATCGACCATCTCTTCCACATAAGCCGACTTTCTACCCTTTTTCTTTCTCAGGGCCTCAGACCAGACGTCGGTGTCGACTAATACGTTCACTGCACTTTTCTCTGTTCCTTATAATTGAACTCAGGAGCCAGATCCACCTTTCCGAAATAGTCTAAAACCTTCAGTTGCTCTCGACGTTGAACGTATTCGATCAAAGCCTGATTGACGGCTTCCTTTTTGGTCTTCATCCCGCCCAGGCGCATCGCTTTTCTCAATAGGGGTTCGTCTAATTCGATGTTGGTTGCCATGTGCGTAGCTTCGCACAATGATGAGGAAAGTCAATTTCTCATAGCCGTTAGGCGTCATGTGCGTCTGGAACGCGACTTGTCCGCCGTAGCCTTGGCGAAGGTGGAAACGTGTAGAGGATTGGCCAAACCAAACTGTGCGCTATTCTTAATATTGTTTTTCAATTCTGCTTATCAAGATCAACCCAAAGATAATAAGAATAACGTAGAGCTCACTCGCGCGGCTTGTCCGCGTTGAGTAAAGCGTCTTGTTTTACGATTCTTAGGTATGCCTCTGCATATCTGCAGCCGAAGGTGCGTAAGGATTCAGAATTGAAGTGAGTGTGGTCCGCTTTTGCAGTGAGGCCATCCGATGGCACAAAAGCGACATTGGGCAACATTGTCGACATTGAGGCGTGAGCCTGATCAACTTCCTTCCTCCCTGCGCTCCAAGGTTTGTTTTCGAACTTTCCTAATTGACCGATGATAAACGGGATATCTTCGACCCCGAGATCCTTACGAAAGCGTTGTATGAGAATCTTCAATCTCTCGGCATATTGCGAGGAATTGGATTTTTTATTGCTGTCACTTTCTCCTTGATGCCAAAGGATTCCTTTCAGGATTCCGTCTTTTCTGGCGCGCTGCATGCGTTTGATGGCATCATCGTAGGGGTGGCTATTCGTTTGCCCATGGTAACCCCCTGGCACCCATGTCGAGATCGGCGATCCTCCGCACGCGGACGGAACCAATCCGATCACCATGTCAGCATTCTGTTCGAGCAGGTGCAGTGCGAATGACTTTCCAAGGCCGACGCCCGCGGATCGTTTGTCGTAGTGAATTGGGTCGACCGCAGGGCTCCAGATTCCTTCTTTCGTCAGAGCAAACAGTCTCGGGTGAATTTCTTTATCGATTGCTTCGACTTTGCCTCGACCTGCCATATTCGACTGACCCGCAAGTAGGAATAGATGAACCTGAGCTTTGGGATACGACGAAAGCTTGAGAGGTTCTTGAGCGAAACCGAACGAAACGATGAAAAAGATTAGAAGGAGTGAATGGCCGTATCTAGTTGCTTTCATTTTTCTCTGTAGAACGTGCTCCGTGAGGTACCCCGACTTTAGTCGGGGTTGCCTCCACGGGATTGTTCGATGCTCTGAATTGTTTCTGGATTCTGCCGTGCATCAAGCACAGCGACAATGAAACAAGTATCATTTTCTATCCGGTAGTAGATCCAAAATGGAAAGGGCCGCGCATGGAACCGGTATAAAGTTCCACACATACCATGCATGCCTGCATAAAGCTGAAGAGAATCTATGCTCGTATAAATGGAATCAGAAAAATAGGAACCAAGTCCCGATTCCCGCAGTTCGTAAAAACGGTAGCCTCGACGAATATCCTGCTTCGCCGATGGCTGTATTCGGATCTTCACCTTAGTTCCCGGCGAAGTTCCTCCTTAGCCTCCAACCAGTCCTGAGATACTCGATCCCGGTTCTCCCATTCCTGTTCGCGATTCTTCAAAACGGCATCATGCCATGCAGGAGGTTCTAAATCCGGCGATGCGGACAAATCCTGCCATAGACGCTCCATCAGAGCGATTTTTTCTGTAGAGGAGAGCTGAGAGGTATCTGGAATCGTTACCGCCATTAGGGAATTTTGCTACGGTAATTTCATAGGTCAATATTGTAAATCGAACGTTACCCATGAACCGCGAGCGTTTAGCGAGTTGGTTCAATGGGCTTGTTCAACTTGTTTCTCTTTTTTTGCGATCGAAAGGCGCTCTGCTATCCAAATCTTTATTAGTGACTGCCGGGGAACGCCCAGGCGATCCGCCTCGTGGTCGAGTCGTGAAACCATCCAATCCGGAAAATCAACATTGACCCGCTTTGCGGCGTGGCCGGGGCGCACACCTTTCGATAAATCAAGATAT
>JBCBYL010000236.1:0-1778 GCA_039815855.1 Verrucomicrobiota bacterium | reverse complement strand
TCTCTGAATCGATCAGCTATCAGAGAAAGAACGATATGAATTACCTGACTGTCGTTTTTAAAGCAGAGTAACCACACTGGGTACCCAGACGCGCTACTCGATTGTTTCGATCATCTCGCAAGCCAACTGATCTCTTAGCCGACTGAGACTATTCCGTGCTGCGGTCACACTCGGTGTTCTTAGATCAGGATTCTTTTCCAACATGGGAGCAAGCCAGGTCCAGACGATCTCAGGCACATCATCACGCATTTCATAAAGGGGGATAATGTCATCATTGACTTGCATTTGTAAAAGAGACTGGAGATCACTTGACTGGAAAGCGGGTTCGCCATTGATGCAATGGTACATCGTTTGTGCAAAAGCGTAGAGATCTGATTGAACACTAGGAGCCTTCCCACGAAGCAACTCAGGAGCAACGTATTCCGCAGTAGCCATCACATCTGGAGGCACTTCGGCTTCGGCGTGTTCTCTCTGCCATTCCAAGCCAAGGGGAATCGCCAAACCAAAGTCGAGCAGCTTCACTTGGAAGTTCTCCTCACGAGTTTGCATGAGCATAATATTATCCGGCTTGATGTCGCCATGAACGACGCCAGCGTGATGGAGCGCCTCTAATCCACTGAGGAGCTGATCTGCTATATCCAGCCATCCCTGAATGGGTAACTGCCAGGTATTCAGAAAATGAGCCAGATTAATTCCAGCAATAAATTCAGTGATCAGACAGATCGCGCCGCCATCATACCTTTTTTCGAGAAACTCAAGAACGTTTGGGTGCCGGACCGATCGGAGTGCATAAGCCTCGTAGTATCCAGCACCTGCACTGCGCCACTCCTCCATGGCATGAGGCAGAAGTCGTTTGACTGCGACAAGGCGACCGCTCCTGCGCTCCAGGCAGGCCCAGACTTCAGACATCCCTCCCACCATGACGCGGTAAACGGGGACATAGTCTTGATAGAGGGTATCAAACCCTCCCGGGATATCTTTTTCAGAACGATAGTCTACACGTTCAATAAACACCTCATCACTCTGCCCTTCCCATCATGAGCGGCAATGCAAATATCACCCGGATCGAGAGGCAGGTGAGCCGCTGCACAGTTGACAGCATCGGTTGATGCACACATTGTCATTCCCTTATGGGAAAAGGAGACAAACGAACTAAACGCGGTAAAATGATCCGCGGCACTAAAGGAAATTCGCGCCTTAGAGCATCGAAAAAAATAAAGGCAGAAGTCGCGGAAAAGCCGGCAGCAAAAGTAGCACCCGCTCCAGCTGAGAAAAAGACGAAGCCTAAGCCGGCTCCTAAAGCGGAAGCGAAACCCGCTGCCAAAGCGAAGGCTAAAGCTGCCCCCGCCCCCACTGAAAAAGAAGTCGAGTAGACAGTTTCACCGCCTTGGCGGTTGATTATCTTCACCCGCCTTTTACCTTAGAGGCATGTCGCTTCGACGCCTCTTTCTCGATTTTAATTCCTACTTCGCTTCTGTAGAGCAGCAGGAATGCCCTGAATTGAGGGACAAGCCGGTAGCCGTGGTTCCGATGATGGCAGATAACACCTGCTGTATCGCCGCCAGCTATGAGGCCAAGCATTTCGGAGTCAAGACCGGCACTCGTGTCTCAGACGCCCGGAAACTCTGTCCTGACATCCATTTCATCGATGGAGAGGACGTCATCAACGTGAATACAGGTTTCAACTAAGCCAACCAGTTGGTGATGGCGTTCCACGTATTTATGATGCCGGGCTTCTACGAACTGGATGTCAGGACAGAGTTTCCGGGCGTCTGAGA
>JBCBYL010000017.1:0-30609 GCA_039815855.1 Verrucomicrobiota bacterium | reverse complement strand
GGCAGAACCGCCACCTTCACATACAACTCTGTCTCAGGAGACATTCGTTTAACTAACATCGAGGATGTTTACGGAATCAATTCCAGTTTTCAGTATGACACGATCGGGCGAATCGATGCGTATACAACACCTTATGGGACTACAGCATTTGAACTCAGTGATTTTGATATGGGAAGCTATTCCTTAATTAGATACATCGAATCAACAGATCCGCAGGGTGATAAAGAGAGAATTGAATACAATTTAAGTGCCAGCCAAACAGGAATACCAGGCGTGATCAACGAACCTCTTCCCGACAGTTCTATAGTTAACTACTTTATATATGACAATGACGACCGGAACTCTTTCTTCTGGGATAAACAGCAGATGGAATACGGTGAGGGAGACTATTCGAAGGCTCATCTCTATCATTGGATCCAGCCTGGGAGTTACGACGCGGCCACGGGTATCCTTGAAAGTGAAAAACCACCGTTAGAGGGTCGGGTTTGGTATAACTATCCAGGGCAAACTCAGCCGTATATCCAAGGCACCATTGATCTCCCGTCGGTTATCGGACGTGTCGTCTATGACGAAAATAATAATATCGTCACTCAGGCCTCCACGTTTGAATATAACTTACTTGGATACATCACCAGAGAGATAGACCCAGTCGGGAGAGAAACAAAATATGAATATGATACCAACGGAGTTGATATCTTATTCATCAAACAGAAAGTCGGAGTCGGCCCCGTCTATGAAACTATCGAATCAAGAACTTACGATCCTACGGACCCTCCTTACGTGCCCAGAACTGTCACCGATGCGTCAGGGAACACAACGACATTCTCATATAATACCTACGGCCAAATTCAAACCATCACCAATGAACTCAATGAGGTCATTACTTACACCTACGAAACAGACCCGGCTAAGAACGGTTTCGGTAAAGTCCTCAGTGTAACGGGTGACGTGCCCGGTGGTAATGTCACCTATACTTATGACTCATTTGATCGCATCCGAACGAAAACCGATTCAGAAGGGCATACCTTAACTTATGACTATGACAATCTGGACCGAGTCACAGTCATCACCTACCCGGATAGCTCTTTTGAGCAGTTTGATTATCAAAACCACAGTCTAGTCGCCACCCGAGACCGGGAAGGTCGTTGGACACGAAATTTTCATAATTCACTCAATCAAAAAGTGGCCACTATTGACCCCCAGAGCAGGCTGCTTCAATACGAATGGTGTCTCTGTGGACACCTGCGTAAACTTATTGATGGGGAAGGTAGCATTACCCATTGGAAAAGAGATCTTCAAGGACGCGTTAAGGAGAAAATCTTCGATGATGGCACAAAATATCAGTACAACTATGACTTTGCTGGCAGGCTGGAAACAATCACTGATCCACTAAATCAAACGAAAACCATGAGCTATTATTTGGATGATCAGCTAAAATCAGTTGATTATTCAGATCCTGAGACACCAGATCTCTCCTACACCTATGATACGTATTATCTGAGACAATCGACTATGGTCGATGGAATCGGAACTACCACCTATCACTATGTGCCCGTCAGCGGAACCGATGATGGGGCACTTCAAGTCGCCAGAATGGACGGCCCCTTCACTGATGACACCCTGAAATATACCTATGATGAATTAGGTCGAGTGAAGAAACATGAGATAGTCGATGATGCCACATTTACTATCGCCTCTCATACTGAAACCTATCAATATGATAGCCGGGGCCGATTAGATGATATCACGAATGATCTCGGCTACTTTGACTACACCTATATCGGACAATCGAATCGGGTAGACACCATTGATTACCCGAACGGCATGCAGATTGATTACGACTATTTTACCGACACCTTGGATTTCAAACTCAAACAAATTAAGAATCTCAATGCCGCAGCCACTCCTGCAGTCATCTCCCAGTTTGACTATACCTATCGCCAGGATCGCAATATCCAGACGTGGACTACCAATCAAAATAACGTGACGAAGACTTGGACTTTTGATTACAACAATTCTAAGGAACTGACGTCCACTATTCGGCGTGATAGCGGGCAGAATGAGTTGGAATCATACTCTTACGCTTACGATCGTGCCGGGAATAGAATTCACTCAGCCAATGATTCGAATCGATCCAATGGAATCGCTAATGCCTTAAACCAGATCGAGCAGTATCAGGAACATGGCCTCACTCTCTTCTCAGGCACCCTTGATGAGGCTGCTACAGTTGAAATCAATAGCCAGACGGCAGCCGTCATTAGCGATGGAGGGAATCCACCTGAATACCGTTTCGAAGCACTCGTAGATCTTGCAGAAGGAAGTAACACAGTGACCATTGAAGCCACCGATGGGAGTAATAATACGACCACAAAGACTTACAGCGTGACTGCATCTGGAATCACAAAACTGATGGAGTATGATGCGAATGGGAATCTCCGCTATGAACGCAATCCAGATCAGACCGTCATCCGTGAATTCCAATGGGATCAGGAAAACCGTCTAGTGAAAATCATCAATGCCGATAACTCATCCTCTGAATTTGCCTACAATGGCCAGAGCAAAAGAGTCAGGATCATTGAGAAAAATACTTCAGGTACAACAACGTCTAATCAAGTCTTTATCTGGTGTGGCCCACGACTCTGCCAGAAGCGTGACTCGGCCGGCACGACGATTAGTAGGGACTACTTCAGCTTGGGGTATCAGGAGGGGGCGAGTACTTACTTTTACACCAAGGACCATCTGGGCTCTATTCGTGAAGTTGTCGCTTCTGACGGCATCACTACCAGTGCCATCTACGATTACAGCGCTTGGGGAACGCAATCACTCCTCGCAGGGACGAAGGTATCAGACTTCGGCTACACGGGTCATTATGAACACCAGCCCAGTGATCTTACCCTCACTTGGTTCCGTGCCTATGATTCACAAACCGGACGTTGGTTATCTCGTGACCCAATCGCTGAAAATGGTGGGATTAATCTTTATGCGTATGTGGGTGGCAATCCAATTGGACTAAAGGATCCTTTTGGTCTTGAAGAATGTTTGACGCTTACAGGATCAGAATATGGGGATAAACTATTTAAGCAGGGCTATGAAATGCAACTTAAAGTCTATAGTTGCGTTTATGGGTGCCTCATTGGACTAGGCTATGATGAAGCAAAGACGTCTGCTATCATAGAAACTATGGCTAACGCACCAAAATCCTCAAATAATGCTGTCCAATGCGTATCGCGGGGGGCTCGATTCCTCGGAAATCTTTTCAAGCGAATTCCAGCTGGTGTTGGCGTTGCTCTTTCAGGATATAGCTATGCAAATTGTCTAACGAAATGTGAGTTAAGTCACTAGATCAGAAGCTTAGGGTGTTTTGTATATCTCCGGTCAATGGAACTAGTTAAAAATAAATTATTTATAAAAATAGCGTTGTTCTTTTTTTATATAAACCTTTCGGTTTTAGTTATTATAAGCTTAATTTATCTGACCGCGCATTTTTTGAGGAAGATACTGATCGTATGTGCCGTTTTTTCAGAAGAAAATTTCGTAATTCTGGATTTCCTGCATTTATATTTTTTTTCTTATTCCTGGGCTTGGACAGTCTTATGGCTGTTAAGTTTTTTTCTAACAGTTTTGCTTTGGCGGTGTAGGGGCCTGACCTGACCCCCAAAGCAGAGGGGTCCAGAGGGGTCCAGCCTTCGCTAAAGCTTCGGCCCGGCAAGCAGTCCCGCCGTCGCCTGTAGGCTATGGCGGAGAAGAGTCGTCACTTGACACATCGATGGATTGATTCGGTCTTCTCTTTTGGCAGGGAAGAGCGATCTCTGATTTTGGTTATCTTGGTTCGATGATCAGAAATCTTACTTTTTCATTGATGGTGATCTACCTGGCTCGATTTAAGTGAGGAGGGTGTCCAGAACAGCTTCGGGGTTTTCTGCCTGGAGGATGGGGCGGCCGATGACGAGGTGGGTGGAGCCGGAGGCGAGGGCACTTTCCGGAGTGGCGATGCGAGACTGGTCGCCAGTCTCGGAATCGACGGGACGAATACCCGGCGTGACGAGGAGTGTTCCTTCAGGGACCTGTTGCTTGAGATGAGCTACTTCAATGGCTGAACAGACGATGCCGTGAACACCGACTTTGGTGGCGAGCTGGGCCAGACGCGGCACGAGCTTAGGCGGAGTTTCTTTGAATCCGATTTCGGCGACATCAATTTCATCAAGGGAGGTCAAGACGGTGACCCCTAATAGCTTGAGGTCGGAGCCCTGCGCGGCATGCACCGCCGCCTTGCACATGGCTTGGCCTCCGGAGGCATGGATGGTGAGGAGCTGAACATCGAGGTCGAGAATGGCATCCACCGCTTTAGCAACGGTGTTGGGGATATCATGTAATTTGAGATCGAGGAAGATGTTAACCCCATGGGAACGGAGATTGCGCACCAGCTCCGGTCCGCCTGTTGAAAAAAGCTGAAGCCCGACTTTATAGTAGCCAATACGTGGCCCGAGTCGCTCAATCCAGCTGAGGGCTTCCTGGGCGGTGGGAACATCCAGGGCGAGAATCAATTGTTCGGATTTCATCGGGTGAATCATAACGTTATCGTGAGGGGCTGCCAGTGGAAAACGGTGAGCAGTGAGCGGTTAGCGGGAGTGATTTGGAACTTTTCGGTGGTGTGATCTGGCACTACGTTGTACCGATGAATGAGTCTTTGGGGAAAGCAGGGAAGAGTGGGAATGGAGAGCCGGACCTGCACGTTCCCCGACGAAGCCATTGCGGAGGCCAGTCTTTTGAATTGGAGCTGGAGCGCCTGCGGAGGATGTCGGTTGAAGAGAGAATCAGGGAAGTACTGACGATGGAGGATCGATTCTCCACACTCAAGCCCAGCCCGATCGATAAGTAGTGAAGAGTGAGCAGAGCGCGGTGGTGGTGATGGAATGTTTCAGTCCAGCGAAGGTGAATCTCTATCTTCATATTTTAGGAAAGCGGGAGGATGGATTTCATGAGTTGGAAACATTGATGGCCCCATTGTCGGTCGGGGATGAGATGACCTTTGAGGAAATCGAGTCCGGGACTGAATTGACGATTGAGGGTCTGGAATTGGATGCGGGGCCCGACAACCTGATCTGGAAAGCTGCGGATGCGGTGCGAAGGAAGTCTGGGACGGAGAAGGGCATTCGCATCAAGGTAAAGAAGCGGATCCCATTAGGTGGTGGATTAGCCGGCGGGAGCAGTAATGCGGCGACGACGTTGCAGGCTTGTAATGAGATTTGGAAGGCAGGGCTTTCCGGAATGGATCTCCATGAGTTGGCGGCATCGATGGGGAGTGATATTAATTTTTTCCTGGAGCCGGGAGCCGCGATTTGCCGTGGGCGGGGTGAAATCGTCGAGCCGATCCAACTGGATCCGGTGGGGAGGGTTCTGATCCTGAATCCTGGATTTCCTGTTCCCACCCCCTGGGCTTTTCAGGCTTATGCGAAAGCAGCTTCTGCTGAGAAAAAAGGGGACGAGCTGCCAGTGAAAGTGACCTGGGAAATACAGCAGAGTGAGAAAATAGGTAAACAGGGGGAGGGGGCAGCCTGTCGGAATGATTTAGAAAAAGTGGTGGCTGCGAAGTACTATTGGATTTCGGGGGCTGTTGATTTTCTTAACCAGCAGGAGGGTGTCAGGGGGGCGATGATGAGCGGGAGTGGCGCATCGGTCGTTGCTTTCCTCTCTGAAGATGCGGATGAAGTCACTCTACGAGGCCGAGTAAAGGATTGGGCCGGGCCAAGATGCTGGGTTGAAGTTGCTGAATTTCTTCTTTAGGTTACCGATAGTGTATCACCTGATCGAAATCATTAAGGAAGAGTGTCTGCCGCAGCGCAACTGCATGCTGACGATCTACGATCCGGAAAACGAAACCGCTTTCTTGTACTTCAAAGAGGCCCAACTCATCGAGGTCAATGCGGGGAAACTGTGGGGGAAGGACGCGCTTCTCTCTATCCAGGAATTTACGATTGCGACTTATGATCTCAGCGAAATTCCGATCGGGATTAAACGAACGATTTGGGAATCCCTGGATGTACTCGTAGCGGAACTCATCGATCAGGAGTCCGCGAATGAGATGGGTGAAATGATCCGCAATATGACGGTCGATGAATTACAAGAAAGCGCGGTCTATGATGCCAGCAGCATCGATGACCCGCTCCAGAAATTTGTTGAACCGATTTCCCAGATTAATGGGTTTATGGCTTTTTATAAGCAGCGTAGTGAAGGCATGCGCAAGCTGGCGGGTAAGACGCCTACGAGCACACTTTCCAGTGACTGGATTCAGCAGTTCACAGAAAGGGTGTCCCAGCTGGGGAATGGGCTCAGTGCCGGAGCCCTGCTGGAGTGGTATCTGGAATTTGACGAGCTTCGGATCTGGCGTGTCGAGATCGGCACTGACGTCGCTTATATTTTGTCTGACACGGCCTCGACCCCAGAAGATTTTGAGATGGCCTTCCGGGAGGTGTTAGGATGAAAGAGTTACCTGCACTGGACCGCCTTCTGGAGCTGGATGAGATTGCGGCAGCATTCGTTTATCATGAGGACGGGGGGCTGGTCGGGGCTGCCGTGCCACCTCATTACGGTAAGGACACGCTGCTCATTCTTGTGAATCGGATCGAGAATGTCATGAAGCTCATTCGACAGGCGAAGATGGGGTTCCGGGAAACTCGTTTTGTCTATGAAGGACATGCGCTCTGGCTCAAATCGGTCGGTGGTGATTCGATTCTGGTCGTCTTCGCGATGGCGGATACGGAATTCTATCTCTTACGCCAGCCACTAAACCTGGCGGTAGTGAATTTGGAAAGCACCCTCTCCCGTCAGCCTGAGGAAGAGATCAGCTCCGTGGATACGGAACTCCTGTCCGCAGCACACCGGGCAGAGTTAGAACTGATGCAGTCTGATGTGCCTTTTGTCGAAGAGCCTAATTTTCTGAAGTTGGTGCAAGTCACACAAATGTATTTAGGGCCGATTGCGAACCAGGTGCTGCAGTATTCTCTGCGTGAACTGAAGATATCGCTTCCCTACCAATCAGCAAAAGATATGCAGCACTCAGTTGAATATGCGGGCAACTTGATCCAGAATGTGGAACGGCGGAAGCAATACATCGATGAGGTGATGGATGTGATCGAGCGGATAGAAGTTCACCTGGAGCCTGCTCCAGCTGCAGAAGTTGAAGAATCATGATGAAATCTAGTTTACCTGCGACCTTGCTCGCTTTTCTGACCGTCTGGGCCTGCCAGGCAGAGGAGAAGTCATTTGCGAGTTATGTCATGGAAGGATATGAACAAGAAGCAGCGGACAACTATGGTCAGGCTGTAGAAGCCTATTCCCAGGCATTAGCTCTGACCGAGGATTCACCTGTGGCGCTGGTTCGCCGCGCCTATTGTCATGTGCAATTGAAGAATTTCGAAGCAGCAGCCGAGGATTTGAAATTAGCTTCGGTGGCGACGCCGGTCACGATGACTGATTATCAGACACTGGCCTGGCTGAAAGCGACCTCTTCTTTTGTTGTTATCCGCGACGCTGTCATTGCGGTGACTTATGCTCAGAAAGCGCATACTGAGGACCCGACGGCGGCATCGTATGATATTCTGGCAGCAGCCTATGCTGAAATGGGTAGTTTTCAAAAGGCGGCGAATCTGCTCAAGGCGGGTCTCAAGAAGTTCCCGGATTCAGATCGTGCTCCGGGAATGAAATCCAGATTAGCGCTTTATGCTGAGCGGAAGCCATTTCGCGATGCATGGCTAGAGGATGACACAAAAGAGCTGAAAGAGTTTGAGCGTACGATTCGCCGCGCTCAGTAGGATTACTTTTCGATTCGGCTGAGAGAAACCACCGCCGCTTTGCGCAAGCGGATATCTTTGCTGGAATCGTTGGACAGTTCCCTGAGGAAAGGGACAGAGTCTTTGTCATTCATCCGTCCTAGAGCGAGCACAGACGGAAGTGCGATTTCTAATTCTTCGTGACCGGACGCATCCCGCAACTCCGGTAAGGCCTCAGGATTGTTGAGCAGAACCAGAGCTTCAATGACTTTAATCACATCGCTCGTGCTGGGTTCTTTCATTTCCTCGATGAGGATGGGGATGCCGGCTTGGTTACCCAGATGGGCCAGAGCAATAGCGCCCATTCTGCGGGTAGCAGCAGTATTCGAGTGGAGGGCCTCGAGGTAAGCTGACTCATTCTCCGGGGTGGCGAGGGTGATGAGTGCATTGCGGGCGGTTTCCTGCACATAGGCGTCCTGATCAGAAACGAGGGGGAAGAGTAGCGGCACGATGGTTTTGTTTCCCATCTTGCTGAGGGCATTGGTGGCTTCCGCCCGGACAAACCAATCGTCATCGCGGAGGGCTTTAATCAGGGCAGGAATCGCGTCTTCGGATTTCAGATCACCGAGAGCGAGAACGACAGCCTGTCTGACCTTCTTGTCTTCATCGTCAGCGGCATCGATTAAAAAAGGAACGGCATCGGTGCTGCGGAGCATGCCCAGTGCTTTAGCGGAGTTGATACGGACTACTGGATTTTCATGTTCGAGGGACTTACCTAAAAAGAGATCGTTAGGACTGATTTCGAGTAGCTTGCGGTAGGTGGCTACGGCGTAAACGATTTGGTCAGTATGTAAAAACAGGAGTGCCTGGGTTCGTAGGAATTCCTTATTTTTGGGGTCCTCCTTGAGAGCCTGCCTGAGACTGTTGGCGGCATCTTGATATTGTCGCGCTTCGATTTGTGCTTCGATCTCATTGACACGTTTTGCTTCCTTACCTCCGCAACTGGCTAGGACAATGAGTGAAAGAAGAATTACACTGGTCCGCATCTCTGCTTATTAAGCCCACCTACTATTGAGAATGCAATCCACAAACCATTGAGTTTAAAATCAGTAAAAACGATTGAGAACACTTGAAACCTGATTTACCCAGCCTAGATTATTAAATCGGACAGGCAGTATTTTGAAAACATCTCTTAATAAAATATCCATCCCACTCAAGGATCTCTTTCACTCGATTGAAGGTGAAATTCAGCGCATCGATAACCGCATCAGCCGCGTCTCACAGGATTTTAATCCCGCGATTGATGGATATGTCGATTACGCGACCGAAAATGGAGGCAAGCGAATCCGTGCCGGTCTGGTCTTCCTGACCGCTGAGGCGACGGGAGGCCTGGATGCGGAGCACGATGACCTCGCGGTCGTGGTGGAGCTGATCCACTTAGCCTCACTCGTGCATGATGATGTCCTCGACCATGCGGAGACCAGGCGTTCTCGAGCGACGATGAACGCACGCTGGGGCACCGAGATTTCTGTTCTATTAGGGGATTGTCTGTTTGCCCACGCGCTCAAGCTCTGCACCCGCTTCGAAAATCGGGAAATCCTCTGTGAAGTGGCGGATGGGGCAAACGAGGTCTGTACCGGTGAAATCCTCCAGACCCAGAGACGTTTCGATCTGAACTTAAAGGTTCCTGAATACATGGACATGATCCGGATGAAAACCGGTGCCCTCTTTCGGGTTTCCACTGAACTCTCTGGCCTGATTAATGGTGTCCGGCCTGAAATCCGTTCTGCACTCCGCCAATATGGCGAAGGCTTAGGAACCGCTTATCAAATTTACGATGACTGTCTGGACCTCCTGGGAACAGATGAGGGGGCCGGGAAGACGCTAGGAACAGATTTGATTAAAGGGAAGCTGACGCTTCCGGTCCTTCATATGCTGCAACAGCTGAAGCCCTCAGAATCCGACCGTATCCATAGCGAAATCCTGAAAGGCTCTGAGGCGGATTTCGATCTCCTCGATGAACACATCCGCAGTAGTGGTGGCTATGCTTACTCGATTCGGACGGGGCGTAAGATCCTCGATGATTGCAGAAAATCGACTAAATTACTTCCTGAAACCAAGTATCGGAAGTATCTGAACTCGATTTGTGATCTTCTGGAAGACAGATTGACCCAGTTCTAGCGGCCTCATCTCTTTTCTCGAATCGCTTCTGCTGGTTTGCAATTCACTGAGAAACAGGGCTAAGGTGTCCTCTCATATGGAGGATTACGATGGCCAGGTCGAAGAGGAGGTCTCCGACATTGTCTTGGTAGATCAAGCTCTGGAGGGGCAGGTGGGGGCGTTCGATACCCTCGTGCTCCGGTATCAGCGCCGTCTCTACTCCGTTATCTACAATATGACCTCCAATCACGACGATACGAACGACCTTTTAATGGAGGTTTTCCATAAGAGTTATTGCAATCTTTCGAAGTATAAGAAAAATTCATCTTTTTATACGTGGATTTATAGAGTGGCCGTAAATCACACACTCAATTTTATTCAGAAAAATAAGAAGCGCCGTAAAGACATGAGCTTAAATGACTTAAGCATGGATGACACCATGGAAAGGGAGTTTGCGGATGAGGGTACACTCACCGGAGAAAAGCATGCTGAGCTCGATGATCTTAAAAATAAATTGAACGAATGCTTACAGAAACTGTCTGAAGAACATAGAACGGTAGTTGTATTGTACGATATTGACGGAATGTCTCACGGTGATATAGCTAAAGTTCTTAAATGTTCGGAGGGAACAGTGCGTTCCAGGTTACACTACGCGCACAAAAACCTTCAAAAGCTACTAGATGGATATTTAAGAAAAGAATTATGAGAGAAGAAAAGAATCAAGTTACTGAATTACTGAAGTTAAAGCGTCATGAAACGCCCGGAGATCAATACTTCGATGCGTTTTTAGATGAATTTCACCGTTACCAACGGGCCGAGATGCTTCCTACCCGCCGCACCGCTGGTGAAAGGGTTTTAGCATTTTGCCGTGATATCACTGCTTGGTTCAAACCACAGCCTCAACTGGCATGGTCATCACTGGCCGCTATTGTCGTCTTGTTATCTGTGGTGAGTTACCAGAACAGCCTACCGGATGCAGCTGTCGAATTCGCACAAGTGAATGAAGCCGAAGCTTTCGTTGACGGTCATACTGTCTACGAGGAAAACGGATCACTTCCTGCCGAAATCGTCGTTGCTGATTATAACTCTTTTGAAAGGGAATTTTCCGGTTCGCATTTCGTGACTGGTGACAATCCTTCGAGTTATGATTCCGTTCTGGCATTCTAAGCATTTTCTACCTTACTTCGCGATAGTAACGCTGGCCCTGCTTTCCACAGGGTTCTCCGTCTTTGTGATCTTGTCTTCTACAGGATCAACTGCCCATGCAGGTGTCCTGGATTCTGTTAGCGAAGAAGTTCAAAAAGTATTCGATCAGTCCTCAGATGCGATCGTCAAGGTCAGGACCTTAGGAGCGAACACACCACGAGCTGGAACGGGCTTCTTTATAGATGATCAAGGAACGATTCTGACTTCATATGCGGTCGTGAAAGACGCAGACAGAGCTTGGGTCGAATTTGGTGAAAAGAAAGTCATGGCTGAAATTAAGGCCCAAGACTTAAGAACCAACTTAGCGATGCTGAAGATTGATGCGGGTAAGACGCCTTACCTCAAGTTTGGGGATTCGGATAAGCTGCGGACAGCATCTGGATTAATCAGTGTCGCCTATCCTTTTAATTTACCTCTCTCTCCGGATTTTGGCCTCGTGAATGGCTTTGATGTTCGTTACCGGAATCTCTTTTTCCCGACCACCCATATCCGGGCCAGCTTACCGGTCAGCCCGGGGCAAATCGGGGGACCGGTCCTCAATAGTAAGTCAGAGGTGGTGGGAGTGCTGGTCCTCTCCATTGAGGATGGGAAAGCGTGTTACGCGATTCCGACCAACTCGGTAAAAAAGATCCTCAATGATTTCAAGGAATTTGGAGAAGCCCGTCATGGCTGGGCCGGAGTGGGTGTTGTCGAAGGCTATGCGGATGACTCCGGGAAGAAGCCAGTGATTATTTCAGTTCTCTATGAAGGCACCCCGGCGGAAACAAGTGGCCTGAAGCAAGGGGATCGCCTGCTTAAAGTGGGTGAGCGTGAGATTCAGCACCCTACGGATTTGATGGATGTCTCCTTCTTCTCGACCATTGGCGAGGACATGGAAGTGACAGTGAGCCGGAATGGTAAAACCGTCACCTGCCAATTGTCGACGACGACGCGACCTGATGGATCAACGACGATCCGCAATCGGGTGGTTCCGCCGCCATCAGCGATAGAGGATTCGCCAAATCTGGCCTTGCCGGTGAGCAGCGAACAACCGGTCACGCCTTAATTCTGCTTTCGAGATCATTTTGCCATTGGCGAGGAGTGGACCTAACGATATAACGTTCCCATGCCAGTAGCTACTCCATCACAATATGCTCAAATGCTGGATCGTGCCCAAGAGGGCAGTTTCGCATTCCCTGCCATTAATGTTACCTCTTTGATTACGATCAACGGGGCGCTCAAAGCCTTCGCTGATAAAAAATCAGATGGGATTATTCAAGTGTCGACCGGAGGCGGTCAGTTTGCTTCCGGGACTTCCAATAAAGATGCCGCCTTTGGTGCGATCTTGCTGGCAGAGGCCACGCATCGCCTCGCTGAGAAGTACGACATCTTTGTGGGTTTGCATACCGACCACTGCCAGCCTGGTAAGGTGGAATCATTTCTGACGCCACTGATTGAAGAGACGGCCAAGCGTCGTGCGAATGGTCTGCCTAACCTATTTAACTCACATATGCTGGACGCCTCTGAATTGCCCCTGGCAGAGAATATTGCCCTTTCAAAAGACTTACTTAAAAAGTGTGCGGACCAGGAAATCATCCTTGAGGTAGAAGCCGGAGTGGTAGGCGGAGAAGAAGACGGGGTCGATCACTCTGACCAGCCTGCGGATAAGCTCTACACCACGCCAGAGGATATGCTTGAAGTCTATGAAGGGTTAACAGGGCTAGGGCGTTACATGTTTGCGGCCACCTTTGGAAACGTGCACGGCTCCTATAAGCCGGGTGCAGTGAAACTCAGACCTGATATTCTCAAAGAAGGACAGGACGCTGTGATTGCAAAATACGGACAGGACGCCGAATTTGACCTCGTGTTCCATGGGGGATCTGGATCAGACCTTTCTGATATCCGTGAGACCCTTGATTACGGAGTCATTAAAATGAACATTGATACGGATACCCAGTATGCCTTCACACGACCGATCGCAGACCATCTCTTGAAGAATTATGATGGGGTTCTGAAGATCGATGGTGAAGTGGGTGATAAGAAAGCATATGACCCCCGCACCTATCTGAAGATGGCTGAAGTCGGAGTCGCTGATCGTCTCGGTCAGGCCTGTGATGACCTCCGCAGTAGCGGTCAGTCGATTTACCAGAAATAGGCTGAGGTCGATGAGAGACGGAGCATACTTTCTCCGTCCTCACTTAGCTTAGCTCCGATAACGGAAGACGTCCTGATCTGGACGACTGCGCAACTCATGCTCAAGTTCATTTCGGTTATTCGCCAGATGAACGAGTAGGTGATAGACATCTTCAGGATCTGCACCGACCTTGACGGCGATGGAGTTGGCGGAGCCCTCCCCATCTTCTTTGATGGCGGCGATTACTTTCGATTGCAGTTCGAGCAGTCGAGTAGCGGCCTTCTTTCCTGCTTCAACACCGGGCTGGTGATAGGCATTGATATGGATGAGCGAGGCATAATAACCTACCGCGCGTTCGTAGAGGGCAATCAGCGCTCCAACCGTTTTCGCGTCAACGATGGGGACACTGAGAGTGATGGTTTCTCTGTCCCCTTCCGCCAGTGCGGCTCGTGTCCCTCTCAAGAATCCCTGCAGGTAATCACCGGAGGTGACGTCTTCTTCGACTTCAAAAGGAGTTTGATCAGTGGCTTTACGAACCTCAATCAGGGTCAGGAAGAAATTGTGAATTCCGTCTCTGAGTTGCTGCACATAGGCATGTTGATCGGTCGAACCTTTATTGCCATAGACGGCTAATCCCTGAAAAACTTCATTCCCATCGAGATCTTCTTTTTTCCCGAGTGATTCCATGACCAGTTGCTGGAGGTATTTACTGAAGAGAACCAAGCGATCTTTGTAGGGGATAATGACCATGTCTTTCATCCCGCGCCCGCAGCCGGCGTGATACCATGCCAGTGCGAGTAGCATGGCGGGGTTGTCCTTAGGGTTTTCCTGCCGGGTCCCGGCATCCATCATGGCAGCGCCTTCTAAAAATTGATCAATATCCAGTCCCTGGAGTGCCATCGGGACGAGTCCCACCGTGCTCATGACCGATGTTCTTCCTCCGACCCAGTCCCACATAGGAAAACGCTTCAACCATCCTTCAGAAACGGCAACTTGATCTAACTGAGAACCATCGCCTGTAATGGCCACCATTTGAGACGCAGGGGATAACTGATTCTCGAGCAGGCGCTGCCTGACTTCCAGCATCCCATTGCGCGTTTCCTTTGTTCCACCCGATTTGGAAATGACGACAACAAGTGTTTGAGAGAGTTCATTTTCTAATCGATCCAGAACACGACTGATTCCATCCGGATCGGTGTTATCGATAAAGTGAATGGACATCGGATCGGCAGAGGTTCCCAGTGCATCGGCAATGAATTGAGGTCCTAAGGCTGAGCCCCCGATCCCGACAATCAAGACATGCTCGAATGGCTTGCCCTCTTGATTGACAATATTCCCATCATGAACGGCATGGGTGAACTCCTTGATGTCGATCAGGCTGCTTTGGATCGCTTCAGTGAGTTCTTTATCCGGAGCGAGGGCAGCTTGCCTTAGCCAGTAATGTCCTACCATGCGATCTTCATCAGGATTCGCAATGGCACCGGACTCCAGAGCTTTCATGTCGTCAAAGCTTTTTTGGATCTGAGGCTGCATCCTATCAATGAAGTCATCATCCATTCCCATCCGGCTCACATCCAGGTAAAGTCCAAGATCGTGATGCCGGTAGCTCCAGTAATTAAATTGATCCCAAGTCGGGGCAGTCTGATATTCCATTCTTAGAGTGAAGATGAGCTGATGGGATGAAGCAAGACCCAAGACAAGAATAAAAACGCATTAATATGCTTATTACTTTAAAAAATATGTTGCATTTGTGTGACAGGAATGTATCTTAATTACGACGGTAGACCAATTTGGCGGTCGCCACTGTTTGATTCCGGGTTTTCGTAGGCTGTTTTCCCGGGCATCTTTTTTAACGTGGCGGCCGTTACCGTCTTCTTTGTTCCCATTTTTTTTTCATTCATGATAGGATCGGTTTAGTACTATTTTTGCAATGGGGCGGAAAACGACACAGAAAGATGCGATCGAACAGGTTTTACAAGCGGCTGAGAATCCGTTACTGCCCAAAGAAATTCTGGAACGAGCACGAGCTCAGGCACCTGCGTTAGGGTTAGCCACGGTATATCGTTCCCTGAAGCGATTACAGGAAGAACGTAGGATCAAGCTGGTAGAAATTCCGGGGAAATCACCTCGCTATGAAAGTGCAGATCGCGGGCACCACCATCATTTTGTATGCCAGGATTGTGGCAGTGTCATTGATCTCAAGGGCTGTGTAGGGAACTTGCAAAAAATGGTTCCATCGGGGTATCGAATCGAAAGCCACGAGATTACCCTGTTTGGGCATTGTGACAGCTGCCAGAATTAAGCGGAGGTCTGGCTCCACTGGTCAAGAAGCTGGAACAGGACCTTCTTATTTCCTGCTTCGTAATCCTTAGCTTCTTTTAAAATCGTAGCCTGATCCTGGATAAAAGGGCCTTCCCATTCTGGTAAATGTCCCTGACCCACCAGCTCTTCCAGATGGGCTGAGCCTAATTCCAGGTGGAATTGAAAGCCGATGATTCCTGGCGGGGCATGAAAACCCTGGCGAGGGCAGGCGGTGCTGGCGCCTAATGGGATGACCTTATGAAGCATGGTAAATGTTTCACCGTGCCAGTGAAAAACGTGCAGACCATCAGGGATGATCGAGAGGAGGGGGTCTTTAGCTGCGCCCGGGCTGGTCGCAAGAGGATACCATCCCAATTCACGTTCAGGATTCTCAATCACCACTCCATCTAAGCTTTCAGCGATGAGCTGAGCTCCGAGGCAAATGCCTAAGACGGGCCGCCCGGTCTGCAGCCAGTTCTGGAGGGATTCTTTCTCGATAGCCAGCCAGGGTAACTGATCAGAGTCATTCACACTCATGGGGCCGCCCATGATGATGAGGGCATCCGCCTGACTCAGATCGGGTTCCGTATTCTTCTCCGGCCAAAACGTCTTTTCTAAACTGTGACCGGAGGAATCCGCCCATTCCTCGATCATCCCCAGACCTTCATAAGGAACATGCTGAAACCAATGAATTTTCATTACTTACCTTTGTCTATTCGAGTCAGGAAGGCAATCCGGCTTCAGTAACAATTCTGCGATGGGTGGCAGGCGGCAGGGAGATCTGTCCTTGAAACCGCTTCCAGAGTGTTACGATTCCTTTCCATCTCATCCCTTATGCTTGAATTTCACTGATGATCAACGCAGATTGATTAGTTCAAAACTGCATGAGTAAGGAAAAGTCCATCTATCTCTACGTTGAGGGGAAGCAGACCGGCCCAATAAGCCGGGAAGCCGCAGCGAAGTACTTTGCAGAACAAAACCCTGAAGGAACGTTCATCTGGACACCGGGGATGCCTGAATGGAGGCCTGCCGAAGAGTTCTCTGAGCTGACCGGTAAAAAGAATACGGAATTCACCGGGTTAGAATCGAGCATTCTGGCAGTCGATGATGACAAGGTGATGCGAGAATTCTTTAAGATTATCATCGAGCCCACCCAACTCAATCTGGTCATTGTCGAGAGTGTGGATGAGGCGATTCATAAGCTTGAGAGAATGGGACTGAACAGTTTTGGGTGTGTGGTCACCGATTACTCCATGCCGGGGCAGAATGGACTCGATCTGGTTCATTGGATAAAAAACCGAGATGTCGGGCTGGAAGTCGTGCTTCTGACTGCTGAAGATGATAAGGAAACCGTCAAAAAAGCGCTTCGAGCAGGAGTCTTTGATTTTCTGGAAAAGCCAATTGGTCCTCAGGAACTAATTAAAGTGGTGCGATCTGCTCTCCATAAGACGGAGTTTAATCGTGAGGATAAAAATAAACGCTATGCGGTCAAATCAGTCGTTGGCAAAGGTGGGACGGGGTCTGTTTATATAGCGAAAGACCGGCACCTGAACCGGAAGGTCGCCATGAAACGGCTCAACTTTAATGAAAACGAGAGGGTTGACCAGGAGGAGCTTCTGGAAGAAGCACTCCGGTTAGCCAAGCTCCAGCACCCGAACATTGTCAATATTTTCGACTGCGGATTTGATGATCAAGGCGCTTATTTGATCATGGAATTCATTGAGGGTACCAGCCTGGAAGAAATGATGGCTCCGGGAGAAGCCTGGGATCCGGCGGCTTTTTGCTCCATTGCCCTGCAGGCACTCAATGCCTTGACCTACGCGCATGGACAGGGATACGTTCACCTCGATATTAAGCCCAGCAACATCATGCTCACCGAACATGGTGGCAGTCAACACCACGCGAAGTTAATCGACTTTGGAATATCGCAATTGATGGGGAAAACACTCATCGAAGGCTCAAAACGGAAATACATTATGGGGTCACCGCTTTATATCGCACCTGAGCAGCTTCAGTATCGTCCGACGGATTACCGAAGTGATTTGTATTCTCTGGCTTGTGTTCTTTATCTTCTAGCCAGCGGGAGGGAAGCTGCGGCTTCAGATACGGTTGACGGGGTCATTCGTAATCACCTCACGGGACGAATTACACACCTGAGGGAAGCTGCACCACTCTTCCCGCAGGAGCTTTGTGATTGGGTCATGCATCTCTTACAGCTGAAAGCTTCAAATCGGCCGGAGTCAGCGAAGGCGGCACGCACTGATTTTATTCAGATCATGGAAAACAATCATATTCCAATCGCTAAGTAATCGAGTCCGGGGTGCTAAGGACGATTTTCTCACGAAACGCATCTTTAAGGGGGTCAATTCCTATCTTCTCTTCGACCGAGATTGCGCAAACCAAGGTGCGGCATCTTGTTTTGAAATGTGCTAAATGGGTTTCTGCTTCAGGTAAATCCATTTTATTGGCCACCACGAGGTGAGGGCGCTCGGCTAGCTCGGTGCTGAATAATTTCACTTCTTTCCTGAGCAGTTGGTAATCCTCCATGGGGTCACGACCTTCAGAGCCGGCCATGTCGATGACAAAGGCGAGCACACTACAGCGTTCAATATGTCTGAGAAAGTCATGACCCAGGCCGACGCCCGCATGTGCCCCTTCAATGAGCCCGGGAATGTCAGCGACCGTAAAGCGCTCCTGAGTTAAGCTTTCGACGACACCGATGGACGGAGTCAAGGTCGTGAAGGGGTAAGAGGCCACTTTCGGATGAGCAGCTGAGACTGCCCGTAAGAGGCTGGATTTTCCTGCATTCGGGAAACCAACGAGCCCAATATCCGCAATCGATTTCAATTCGAGCATGAATTGGCCCTTTTCCCCGGGTTCACCCGGCTCCCAATCTCTGGGGGCCTGGTTGGTCGAAGTTTTAAAACGGGTATTTCCGCGTCCCCCACCGCCGCCCTTTGACAGCACGTACTCTTCATCTTCGCGGATGAGATCGGTCAACAAAACAGCCTCCTCAAAAGCAACCGAACGGTCCCAGCTCTCTTCGCTGGCCGGCAATTCAGAAACGACCGTGCCTGGAGGCACTTCGACAATCAGGTCTTTTCCAGAGCGACCGGTCCGATTTGCGCCTTTGCCATGGTTTCCCTTCTCGGCAAATTGGTGTGGTTTATATCGGAGGTGATTGAGATTATTGAGGTGAGGATTCACTCTGAGGACGACAGAGCCTCCCTTGCCCCCATCTCCGCCGTCTGGTCCTCCTTCAGGGACAAATGCTTCCCGGCGGAAGCTACTACATCCGTTACCTCCATTCCCGGCGCGGGCCCATATACGTAATCGATCAACAAACACGCTGAAGCTTAAAACGGAAGTTCACTTTCACGATACCAAAGTGAGTCGGTTCGTGTTTGACGGAAAACGGCTGAAGCATAAGCCATCCACCCCACTAGCCCGCCGGTGAGCCAAGGTAAGAGGGTGGTCAGTGGAGAGACCCAAAGCATCTGCGATTGAACCAGATAGTAGCTGAGGAATGAAAAAACAAGCAGCCCGGTGCCAAGGAGAGTCCAGATGATCCAGCTGCGCGGCAATAAGTGTAAAAAAGAGGCAAGGCTCATAATGGTAAACACAAGGATGAACGATTCGTAGGGGCGTAATGAGCGGATCCATCTCTTCTCGACCAGCTGTTGAAGGATCTCCGCCTGGAACTGGCCTCCGGAGAGAGTCCCGAAAATGGTTTCTAGCGGCTCATAGGTGCCATCGGCATCTCGACCAATGACAACGAGGCTATTGCGAAACATGCCCATATCGAGGTCGGTTTGCGAACCGACCCGCCTTTGCTCGGCGGCGAGGATGACCGAATAAAACTCAACACTTTCGACGCGCACGTCCTCATCCTGGCGGGTGAGCTGGAGATTTCCCTCTTGATCAATCGGGATCCGGACGAGTTCTTCCCCGAGATCATTTCTAAGGAGGATGTGTTTACCGAGCAGGACTCCAGAATGATGCCAGTCCGCATCCAGGAACTGGCAGTAGGCTTGTAAGGCCAGGGATGGCAGAAAGCTTTCACGGAATTGAAAGACAAGTGGCGCAAGACGATGAATCCCATCCATATCAGGTCTGAAGACGGAGACACCGGTCGGATACGGTTTAAATTGATCGTCTGGCCAATCACCTACCGAGTAAGCTGGCACCTCCCCGAGTGGTCCAATCGTTGCTACACTCAGGACGCGGGTGGGTAGCTCGCTTTCCTGAGCACCGGTGGCATAGAGGCGGATCGGAGTCACTGCTTGATTCAGTCTGGCCATTTGCTTGAGCAGTTGACGCTCATAGACCGCTTCTCTGCTTGAACTGGACGCCTGAGGCAGGTGGTCAAAGGCGACCGTCTTCGGGAAAAAGGGGACGATTGAATTCAGGAGGATGGCGTAATCCAGTGGGGGCCAGGGCCATGTCTGATCTGAAATATCCCGGATCGTGACGTAGATGACAGAAGAGGGGGCTTCCGAGGACGTAGCAACAGGGATGCTACTCCGCAACTGTCGGTCGACCGTCAGGAGTGGTCCCTCTTCGATAAGCCACGTGAAGAGGATCGACAGAAGTGTGATCACGAGAAGGCTGCTGATCAGTGGTATCCACCATTTCATTCAGTACATCCTAGCGATTGTCAGTCATCAGGTACAGTGAAAAGCACGCGAGGGCTAAAATGGCCAAGGACTCTGTATTCCAAGATTTTTCGAGCTTTTGCTTGCCAAGAAAAATCAGGTCAGGCTTACTTACGCGCTCTTTATTTATGCTTACTACGACAATACTTGGAGCCGCTGCATCTGGTGATTCTGTTCACGAGAGCTCTACGAGCCACAGACTCCCAATGGAGGCGCAGCATCTTTTTGAAGTTTTAGGCCTTCCGATTACTAATTCCATTATCATGACATGGATTATACTTATAGGTTTGGTAATTTTTGTAAAATTGACTACGAAACAAATCACCATGGTTCCGAGTGGAGCTCAGAATTTTATAGAAGCCTGCGTTGAAGGGTTGGAACAATTCTTGGGAACATTTTTAGAGAAGAAAGTTGTCCAGTGGTCGTTTCCTGTATTAGCGACCTTTTTTGTTTTTATTCTTATTTCAAATCTATTTGGGCTGGTCCCCGGTGTGGGAAGCATAGGTTTCGGGGACGGTCCTGCCGAAGGCTTCTTTCGCTCTGTTCACCATGTAGAAAAAGCGCTTTTCCGACCGCCAACCGCTGACGCGAATATGACGATCGCTATGGGCATTATCTTCTTTGTTATGAATATGTACTGGGCCATTAAATACAATGGCTTTATCGGGCTCATAAAACATGTTTTTGGTGTGAAAGGCACTCCGCCAAAGTTCTTATATCCAATTATGTTTTTAATATTTATTGGTGTGGGGGCGATTGAAATTGTATCTATTGGGATCCGCCCTATTGCGTTAGCGGCCCGTTTGTATGGCAATATATATGGGGGCGAGAGTGTATTGACCATTATGTTAACAATGGTCCCTGGAGGGTTTGCTGCGATTCCATTCTATTTTTTGGAGTTGGTGGTTGCCATTGTACAAGCAGCTGTTTTTTTAATTCTCTGTATAGCATTTACGGCAACACTTTGTTCACACAGTGAGGAGCATTAATAGAAAAGGATTTTGAAATAATTTGTGTTCATGACCATATCAAAGAATGTGGGTGTCCACGAAAGTAAATAGAAAACGAAAGGCGAAGTATGGATATTACTGGTATGCAACTTGCAGCGGCTCTTGTTGGGTCCGTTGCTGCAATTGGCGTCGGAATGATTGGATCAAAAGGGGTTGAAGCCATTGGCCGCAACCCTGGTGCTTTCACTAACATTCTGATTTTTGGTTTGTTGGGAATGGCATTTGCCGAAGGCTTGGCCATCCTTGTATTCTTTGTCGTCGACAAGTAAACGCGTGCGCCGACGGGTTAAACTTACCCGTCGGCCACACCGTTCTCTGAAAGAAATTTATGGAAGTATTAAATGATTTAGGTGTTTATTGGCCGAAGTTGATTGCGCAGGTAATCAACTTTACCATCATCCTTCTTGTCTTAAGGTTCTTTGTTTACAAGCCGATTCTCAAAAAGTTAGAAGAGCGTCGCACGAAGATCGCAGACAGTGTGGCGAATGCGGAGCGCATCAAGAAAGAACTCGAAGAAGCGGAGATCGCCCGTGCTGAGCGGATCAAGCAGGCGAATGCGGAGGCCGCAAAGCTCCTGGCTGAAGCGCGGGAGAGTGCAGACAACCTGGGAGCTAGAAAAGTCCAGGAAGCGATTGCCCAAGCGGAGGGTGTTCTCAAGAAAGCTGAGGAAGCTGCCATCCGCGAGCGCGAAGAAATGATGAAACAACTACGGGCTGAGATGGGACGACTGGTGGTCGACACCACTTCCAAGGTCGTAGGCAAGACACTGACAGATGCAGACCGGAAGCGTCTGCAAGATGAGGCAGTAAGCCAGATTTCCTAAGCATGAAGATTAACGGAGAAGCCCGAAACAAAGCGCGCAAACTATTCGCGCTCTGTCAGAATCCGCAAGGCGGGGTCAATGACTCCATCGTGAGTGAGGTTTTGCGTCTGGTGGAGGAGAAAAAACTGCGCAATGCCATTGGGATCTTAAGCCACTTTAAAAAGCTGGTGGAATTAGAATTGGCCGAAGTCCGGACAGAAGTGACTTCTGCTCAGGGCTTAGATTCTGCTCAGCAAAAAATGATCGGTGAGAAACTGAAATCAGTATTTGGAGAGCAGATTGATCTTCATTTCGAGACGGACCGGGAAGTGCTCGGTGGACTCAAGATTAAGAGTGGCAGCACCGTTTGGGATGGAACGATATCCTCCCGTTTACAGCAGTTAGCAAAACAGTTTTAAAGAAATAACCATAAAGGAAACGGACATGAGTAACGTATTGGAAGAAATAGAAGCTTCGATTAAGGGCCTGAAAACGGACGTCAGCAAAACAAATGTAGGAACCGTTCGTGAGATTAGCGACGGGGTCGCCAAGATCGAAGGACTGACAGAAATTGCCTACAACGAGATGATTGAATTTGCCAACGGCACCACCGGACTGGCACTCAACCTCGAAGAAACCGCCGTGGGTGCGATTATCCTCGGTGAATTCGCCGACATTAAGGAAGGCGATGAAGTCAAAGCGACAGGTAAACTGCTGCAAGTTCCAGTTGGAAAAAGTCTTCTGGGTCGCTGCGTCGATGCGCTCGGTCAGCCGATTGATGATAAAGGGCCGATTGCCGCTGAGTCTTATAATCCGGTTGAGAAGCTAGCACCTGGTATTATTGCGCGTAAATCGGTTGATCAGCCCGTTCAGACGGGAATCATGGCGGTGGATGCGATGATTCCGATTGGACGGGGTCAGCGTGAGTTGATCATCGGAGATCGTGCGACAGGGAAAACAACGGTCGCCATCGATACCATTATTAATCAGGCCAAGTTAAACAAAGCAGGGCTGGCCTCGGGAGATGATGATTTCCGTCCGGTTTATTCGATCTACGTGGTGGTGGGGCAAAAGCGGGCCAACTTAGCCCGGATCGTCGGCACGCTCGAGGAGACCGGTGCCTTAGAATATACAACGATCGTCGCGGCGACGGCCTCTGACTCTGCGACCGCCCAATACCTGGCTCCATTTTCCGGTGCCGCGATGGGTGAGTATTTCATGCAGAACGGCATGGATGCGCTCATTGTTTATGATGATCTTTCCAAGCATGCTGCGGCTTACCGCCAAATTTCACTGGTTTTGAAGAGACCTTCAGGACGGGAAGCTTACCCCGGAGATGTTTTCTTCCTCCATTCACGTTTGCTCGAGAGGGCAGCTCGTCTGAGCCCCAAAGCGGGTGGAGGTTCATTGACCGCCCTGCCTATTATTGAAACGCAGGCCGGTGACGTTTCCGCTTACATCCCTACCAACGTGATTTCGATTACGGATGGACAGATCTTTCTGGAAAGCGATCTCTTTTATCAGGGGATTCGTCCGGCGATCAACGTCGGGATTTCCGTATCACGGGTAGGCTCTGCTGCCCAAACCAAGGCGATTAAGAAAGTTGCCGGCAAGGTAAAACTCGAGCTGGCACAGTTCCGTGAGTTACAGGCGTTTGCTCAGTTTGCTTCTGATCTGGACGCAGCAACCAAATCACGTCTTGATCGTGGTGCGCGCATTGTGGAGGTCTTCAAGCAACCTCAATATAACCCGATCGCCCTCCAAGACCAGACGGTCATTATGTGGTCTGTGCAGAATGGTTATTTCGATGATGTTCCAGTTGATGAAGTAAAAGACTTCCAGGTGAAATTAGTCGAATACATGAATACCCGGAAAGAAAGCCTCATGACCCAGATCGCAGAGAAGAAAGCGATTGATGATGAGATCGTCTCCGGTCTGAAGAGCGCGATTGAAGAATTTAAAACGACACGAAGCTAGAGACAGTTAATCCATGCCAAGCACCAGGGACATCCGCCGGCGTATTAAGTCGGTCAAAAATACATCGCAAATTACCAAAGCGATGCAGATGGTCGCAGCCTCGAAGATGCGCACGGCCCAGGAGTCGGCATACCGTGGTCGCCCCTATGCGGAGGGAATGAATAAAGTGCTCTCCTCTCTTTCTAGAAGAGCGGAGGATATTAAACATCCACTCTGGGGAGAGGCGACAGATTCAGAGAAGCCTTGCTACCTGATCATCAGCACGGATAAGGGGCTTTGTGGCGGTCTGAATACGAATTTATTTAGAGAAGTGCTTAAGGCGCCGGAATCCGCTCAGTTCGTGACCATCGGGCGCAGGGGAAGGCAATTGATTGCTAAGACTGGACGCAACCTGCTCGCGGACTTTCCGCTCGTCGAGAAGCCGACCTTTCAGCAGAGCAAGAGTATTTCTAAATTCCTCATTGATAAATTTACCAGTGGTGAGTTCGACTCCGTCAGTATTTTCTATAACGAATTTGTGAACACACTGGTGCAGAAGCCGACCCAAGTGCCAGTGCTTCCGATTCAGCAACTCAGTGAATTCAAGGCAGGCATCGGGAATGAAAAGGAAGCTTCGGCTCAAGAGGCGAAGAAAGATGCGACCGCAGATCTTGATTACATCTATGAGCCGAGCGCCACTGAGGTGCGGGATGAATTATTCCCGGCCTATGTTCATTTTCAAATTTACCAAATGCTTTTAGAAGCGCAGGCCTCCGAGCATAGTGCCCGGATGGTGGCGATGAAGAACGCGACCGAGAATGCAAAGAATTTGGTCGACGACCTCACCCTGGAATATAACAAAGCCCGACAAACGGCGATTACCAATGAGATTCTGGAAATCTCGGCCGCCCAGTTGGCCATGGAATAGTTAGAGCGTAGGAGAATATATGAGTACGAATGGAAAAATAGCACAGATCATCGGACCGGTGGTGGATGCGGAATTTACAGTCAGCAGTGTGCCGGAATTGTTGCAGGCCTTAACGGTTGATGTGGAACGAAACGAAACCAAGGAAACCGTCACTCTGGAAGTGCAGCAGCACTTAGGTGAAGGCCGGGTCCGGGCAGTGGCCATGAGTTCAACGGATGGTTTGAAGCGCGGTATGGAGGTCATCAATACGGGAGCACCGATCACCGTTCCTGTCGGCGATGGAATTCTCGGGCGTATCTTTAACGTCACGGGTGATCCCGTTGATGAAAAAGGTGATGTCAAATACGAGAAGCGCTATCCGATCCACCGTCCTGCGCCTGCCCTTTCTGATCAGGATACCAAGCAAAATGTTCTTGAGACTGGAATCAAAGTCATCGACTTGATTTGCCCCTTCACCAAAGGGGGAAAAGCAGGTGCCTTCGGTGGTGCCGGGGTGGGTAAGACCGTCGTTATTCTCGAATTGATTAACAACGTCGCTAAAGCTCACGGTGGTTACTCCGTCTTTGCCGGGGTAGGAGAGCGTTCTCGTGAAGGAAACGATCTCTACCATGAAATGTCTGATGCCGGTGTCATTAACCAGGATGACCTTTCAAAGTCTAAAGTGGCCCTTTGTTATGGGCAGATGAATGAGCCTCCCGGAGCCCGGATGCGGGTGGCCCTTTCCGGTTTGGCGATGGCGGAATTTTTCCGCGATGAGCAGAACCAGGATGTCCTTCTTTTCATTGATAACGTTTTCCGTTTCTCTCAAGCGGGTTCTGAAGTTTCTGCGCTTCTCGGTCGCTCTCCGTCTGCGGTGGGATACCAGCCAACCTTGGCCACAGAGATGGGCGAACTTCAGGAACGTATCACTTCGACGAAGAAAGGATCGATCACATCTGTGCAGGCGGTTTACGTGCCTGCTGATGATTTGACTGACCCTGCACCGGCAAACACCTTTGCTCACCTGGATTCGACGATCGTTCTGGAACGTTCGATCGCGGAATTGGGAATCTATCCTGCGGTGGATCCATTGGCTTCCGTCTCGAATGCACTGAGTCCTGAAGTGGTGGGTGAGGAACACTACGAGGTGGCTCGTGGGGTTCAGGTCGTTCTACAAAAATACAAGGATCTCCAGGATATCATTGCCATCCTGGGAATGGATGAACTTTCAGATGAAGATAAACTCACGGTGTACCGTGCTCGTAAAATTCAGCGTTTCCTTTCCCAGCCATTCCACGTGGCAGAAATCTTCACCGGGGTGCCTGGAGAATATGTCTCGATTGCAGACACCGTAAAAGGATTTAAGGAAATCCTCGATGGGAAACACGATGACCGTGCTGAAACCGATTTCTATATGAAGGGATCGATGGAGACGGTTATTTCCTCTGCCAAAGAATAAAGCTCAGCGACCATGCCTATCCAACTCGAGATTGTTACCCCTGAAAAGCGTGCCTATGACGAGACGGTCGATTCCGTCGTCATACCCGGTATTCAAGGGGAACTCGGTGCCCTCGCCGGTCACGAGCCATTAATGACCTTAATTCAGCCGGGGGAACTTCGAGTGCTGAAGGAAGGCAAGACTGAGCATCTGGCAGTGGGCGAGGGTTTTGCCGAAGTCACTCTTTCCAAGGTTTCTGTCCTGACCGATATGGCCCTCAATGAGGACGATATTGATGAAACTCAGGTCGAAGAAGCTCTCAAGCGAGCACAAGATGCCTTAGCTGAGAAAGAAGACGGAAGCGAAGAAGCAAGCCTGCTCATGGCCACCATCCAGAAATCAATGGCTCAGCTTCAGGTCAAGCGCCGCCGTCGTTAGTTTTTGGGTCGAAGCCACCAGGCCAATAAGGGACGGAATAAACTCCGTCCCTCATCGACTAGTCAATTTCGATTAAAGAGTAAACAAACGATTCAACGGCCTAAGGACTTTGCACCTATTCCGATCATCAAAGAACTGATGCGCCTTAGGAAAGTGTTGGAACATTGATTGTTTTACCAGAAATACCACTTCTGAGTGACTAAGACATAGCCGGCCAGGCTGAGGTTTGTAACCGCGTGAAGTAAAATCACATCGCCGAGGCTCTTGGTTTTCAGAAACCACCCTCCCGCTAAGAGCGCAAAGCTGATCGAAGCGACTGTTTCTTGCGCCGTGGCGTGGGCGAAGACGAAGAGAACGGTGGTTGCCCAGAAGGAAAAGTGGCCATATTGGCCTAAGGGTAATTCTCTCCAGTCCTTTTCCTTGAGGCTGCGATCATCTTCCTTAATGAGTATTCTCATTAAGAAGCCTCTCCAGAAAATTTCTTCCATAAAGGGCGTCACGAGAGCAAAGCCAATGAGGCGAGAGATGAGGAAGAAAATGGCTAATGGCTGGGAGAATTCTTTAAAGGGATTAAAGCCCTCTGAGGTGTCTTCCGGCACGACGAATAAGTAAATCCAGAGAACGGTTCCCAATAAACCAAGCGCAATGGTCTCCACCGGACGTTTGATTTCTATTTTAGGATAGACCTTGCGATGAAACCAAAGCGTCCCTCCGACCACGAGCACGCTGATGGGATGGAGGAAGTACTTCGCCAGGTCATGAATGCCGCCCAGCATCAAAAAGATAATCAGAAAGAGAATGAAGGGGGCAACGTAGGGGAAGGCAGGGCTTTTTATTAAATCACGCATTACTTGGAATAGTTATCTATATGATTTAGCTCGACTCAAATACGCTAGCAAGTGAATGATAAGAATATGTCGAATACGTCTCCTGTGTGCCTCACCATTGCAGGCTCAGATTGTAGCGGGGGAGCGGGCATCCAGGCCGATTTAAAGACCTGGTCGCGGTTGAAAGTGTTTGGAGCCTCTGTGGTGACTGCGGTAGTGGCGGAAAGCGCGAAGCGGGTGGTTCGCATTGATCCGATGCCGGTAGCCAGTGTCTCAGAACAAATGAACGTCGTGCTTGAGGACATGCCGGTCGCCACCATCAAGTCAGGTATGTTTGGTTCGGCTAAGATTTTACAAGCTGTCATCGAATGCTGGCGCGCTCAAAAACGGACGCCTTCTCTGGTTGTCGATCCTGTCCTCGTGGCCACGACGGGTGATCCATTACACCGTGGCGGTCCATTTATCCGTTTGATGAACGACTGGCTTTCCTGTGCTTCACTCGTGACCCCTAATGTCTCTGAAGCTCAGACCCTATTGAAGACCGGGGAGCTAAAGCCTGAAGAACTCGCCTTAAGAGCAGTCGAAGCATGGGAAGTTCCTGTTTTAATCACAGGTGGAGATCAGTCGGGGGATCAGATCATTGATTACTATGCGGATGAGTGGGGCTTGCAGTGCTTAAAAAGCGGGCGCCTTCCGGGTGGGCCGTTTCATGGTTCTGGCTGCACCCTCTCCGCAGCCATAACTGCCTACCTGGCTCTCGATCACGATCTTCCTGATGCGATTCGTTTGGGGCGTCTTTTCGTCCGGAAGACGATGAAGCATGCTCTCCGATTAAAGAGAAAATCTTACCTTGATCACACTAGGTGATAGACGCGAGTTTATCGGTTCGTAAAAATCCACTTCTCGTTCCTGCACTTGCAGCTGGTTTCGCAATCTATCTGGCGAAATTTTCACTCCTTCCGTGGCCAGGAGTGGTCATTGCGGCCGTCCTGATTTTTTTGTTTACCTGGTTGTTTTTCCGGAGAAAGGCGTGGGCGTGGTGGGGCTTCGTCTTTGTTTTCTTTCTTGGTTATGCCACTTGGGATTTTAGACCCTCTCCATCTGACAGTTTGTCTGCTCGTGGAAATTTTCATGAACAGACGGTAAAACTAAGGCTTCGTATTACCGAAGAAGTCGAGACCAGTAGTGAGGGTAAAAAGGGAATCAAATGTAAGTTTCCAGCCCAAGTCCTGGCTATTGATGGTCCTGATGGTTGGGAGAAAGTTCATGAACGTATCATCTGTTATCTGACTCTTTCTGAGGAGGAGTCCCTTGCCTACGGTGATATGATTGAGTCTCCCGTTTATTTAAGGAAACCGGACTCCCCGCAATCACCGGGAGCATTTCATGCAGCCGCCTTCTATTGGGTGAGGGGTTGGTCCTTTCAGGGAACGATCCCTCAGTCTCAATGGGTCCGAGTGGGGGAGAAGCATGGGAATCCACTCATTTCCTCTGGAATCGCATTGCGGAGACAGATGAGGAAAATTCTTAGCCTGGGTTTGGAAGACTCCCCTCATTCTTCTGCCTTAATGGCCGCGATGCTCTTTGGGGAGCGGGATGGGCTATCCGATCAAATCCTACATCAGTTTGAAGTGACCGGCACACTTCATCTCTTTGCCGTGAGTGGACAGAACATTCAGCAGATTCTGATCATCTTACTGATTTTGCTCTATTTTTTTGGTCTGATCCGCTGGCGCTGGGGATGGCTTACCATCTTCCCGTTATCGATCTTTATTTTTGCGACCGGGTTAGAATCGAGTGCAGTGCGCGCTTTTCTGATGGCCTCCCTAGGCTTGATCGCTTTTGTTGTTTATCGACCTGTCTCTGTGCTCAACATCCTTTCTGCCTCGGCCTTGATCCTCTGGCTTTATGAGCCGCGACAGTTTTTTGACCTGGGATTTCAGTTCTCATTTTTGGTCGTGCTTGGCCTTGTTCTGGCGGTGCCACCTCTTTACCGATGGCTGTATCCCTATTTCCAGCCTGATGACTACCTTCCGAGAAAATACGTGCCTGGTTGGAGAAGAAGATTGGATCAGCTGTGGGTGTTTACCTGCGCTGCGTTTTGCACATCGGCTGCAGCCTGGGTCGCTTCACTGCCACTGACGCTGATTCATTTTCACCTATTCGCTCCCATGACGGTCTTGGCCAACCTGTTGGTGGTGCCGTTGGCATCAGCTGTTTTGATTCTAAGCCTCTTCTCAGTGGTGCTAGGTAGCATGGTTACTCTTTTAGCGGTTTGGATCAATCA
The DNA here is from genome assembly GCA_039815855.1 of Verrucomicrobiota bacterium. GTDB lineage: Bacteria > Verrucomicrobiota > Verrucomicrobiia > Methylacidiphilales > JBCBYL01 > JBCBYL01. Next base: position 740 of record JBCBYL010000017.1, on the reverse strand, counting down.
ACTGACTTCTTTGATTCTGGCCGTGATGGTATCGGTTATCAGTTTGATCGCTCAATGGCCACAGCTCTACCGCTATGTCTCGAGACAGCCTGCGGTAGAGGAGAACATGATTCGGATCACCATTCCTCAGACACAGAGAAGTCTGACCGCCTGGGTGGAGTCTTCTGAGACGGTCAGCTTTGTCGGGCCAGGTTCCGAAAATGATTGGCATTATGTGAACTCCGCACTCCGCAAGGAATATGGAATCAATCGGATCGGGAGGCTGATTCTATCTGGCCCGAAGGCGAACTCCTTGAGTTCTCTCAAGCAAGTTTTGAGCAGGTGCCCTGTTGATTTGGCGATTCAGGGAGACTGGGTTTCACGCTCTCAGTATTGGAAACGGTGGGAATCTGAACGATCTGCGTATCAAGAGGTTTTTGTCAGCAAAGAGAATACTCCTTGGGTGCGGGAAGAGAACCAGGATGGGCAGGGTGTGAAAATAGCAGTCGGCACTGTCGCTCAGCAAGGGATGCAATATCGATATGATTTAGGTGACACTACTCTCTTATTCCTGAATGGAGGAATTCCGGAGCAAGAGACTTTCGAGCCCGTTGATGTGTTAGTCATCATCGAGTCTCAATCTGGAATTAATTTGGTCAAAGCACTCAGAACCTATCAACCTCGCCTGATCATTTTGCCGCCTCCTGGACTTTGAGTTCTTCGATAAATGATCGGGAGTAACGTTGAAAATCATAGAATCC
>JBCBYL010000136.1:0-5782 GCA_039815855.1 Verrucomicrobiota bacterium | reverse complement strand
TCGATTGCTCAACCAATTGAGAAAGGTCATTTTTTTAAGGAAAAGGATTTCATTCAATGAGAAAACGAAAAATTTGTGTGGTGATTACCGCTCGGCCGAGTTATTCACGCATCAAGAGCACTTTGACTGCTCTTAAAGGTGATCCCCGTGTCGAACTACAAATCGTCCTAGCGGCTTCTTCACTACTCGACCTCTATGGGAAAGTCTCGGAGCATGTTTACGCTGATGGCTTTGAGGTTCAGGCCACAGTCTACAATGTCATTGATGGTCAAAGCCGACTCACCTCTGCTAAGACCACAGGACTGGGCATGATTGAACTTGCCACTGTCTTTGACAATTTACAGCCAGATCTCGTCGTTAGCATCGCCGACCGCTTCGAGACCATGGCTACGGCTATCGCAGCGGCTTACATGCATATACCACTCGCCCATATTCAAGGGGGAGAAGTGACGGGATCGATTGATGAAAAAGTTCGGCATTCCATCACCAAGCTTGCTGACACACACTACGTCTCTACAGAACTGGCCAGAGAACGGGTCATCAAGATGGGCGAAGATCCGAATACGGTTCATGTGACTGGATGCCCCTCTATTGATATCGCTGCCAGCGCGGCAAAACGTCCAAATCTAGATTTCGATATTTATGATCGATATCGCGGAGTCGGAAAAAGGCTTTCTCTGGATCACGGCTATCTGGTTGTTTTGCAACACCCTGTCACTAACGAATCCGAAGATGCTCGCAAGCAAATGCAAGCAACACTGGAAGCAGTCGAGCAGGTCGATCTTCCCGTTCTCTGTTTCTGGCCTAACTTGGACGCAGGCTCTGACAGCATTTCCCGAACGATCAGGATCTTCCGAGAACGGGGGCGAGGGGAAAAATTCCATTATTTTAAAAATATGGAAGGCTACGATTTTCTCCGTCTCTTGCTCCAGTCAAAGATGATCGTAGGCAATTCCAGTGTCGCTATTCGCGAGTGTTCATTTCTCGGTGTACCTGCAGTCGATATTGGAACCCGCCAGGCGGGACGGGAACGCGGACCAAACGTATCACAAGCCAATTACCAAACAGATGATATTATCAAGTGCATACGAAAGCAGCTCGACCATGGCCATTATCCTGCTAACACTCTCTACGGAGACGGAAAAGCGGGAGAGCGTATCGGAGCTCTACTTTCTAAGGTCAAACTAAAGACTGATAAAAAGCTTCATTACTGAATGACAGCTATCTCAATTCAGACCTGCCCGAAACTTCCATGAATATAGTCGCTATGATCCCAGCACGTGGTGGTTCTAAAGGAATTCCCAAGAAAAACCTTCGCTCTCTTGGCGGCACGCCGCTGCTACAATTGGCATATGAGTGTGCCCTGAATTCTGGTGATCTCGATAGAATTATTCTTTCTACTGACTCAGAGGACATCGCCCGATTAGGGCGAACTATCGGACTAGAGGTCCCCTTTATGCGTCCGCCGAATATCGCCGAAGACAACACTCCTATGAATGCCGTCATCGAACACTGTCTGGACTGGCTAGAGTCACAAAATCAACTACCCGACGTCATGGCTCTCCTTCAGCCTACGTCACCATTACGACGCCCGGAACATCTACGGCAAGGAGTTGAACTAATGAAACAAAACGACTGCGATTCCGTTGTCAGCGTGGTCGAGATTCCGCAGCACTATGCGCCCCATTTTTCGCTGAAAATCAATGCGAATGGTCTTCTTGATTTTTACGCGCCAGAGGCTCGTTTCATTACACGCCGCCAGGATGTTCCCAAAGCCTACTCTAGGGATGGAACCCTTTATCTCTTTAAGACTCAATCATTCAGAAAATATGGGGATATCTATGGTGAGCGCTCTCTTCCTCTAACCATACCGACACGGGAGTCGATTAATCTGGATACTCTAGAGGACTGGAACGAAGCTCAGCAGAGAGTCAGTGACATCTCCACCGGTACCGAATAACAATTCATGACCGCGAGAAAAGCTACCCGTTTGTCACTTTATTACTTCCTCTATTCTATCGCATGGATCCTCTACAAAATAAAAAAACGTAAGTGGTCAAAAAAAATATCTTCACTTTTGGTCAATCGTTTTCCCGGGCATTGGAAACCATATCGCCTTTTATCGCGAGCGTGCCAAGCACTTCAAGATCATGACACAGCCCTAGATTCTGCTCTAGCCGCTTACCGGTTAAACCCTGAATGTTCTGTACTTCGCGATGAGCTAGTCTCGCGGATCAAGAACACCGGGCGTCTGGATGTATTAGCCGCATTGGACGATATCGAACACGCAATCTCACTGCCATCTCACCAGACGGTCACGATCGACAAAGAAGAGCTACGCGTGAGTCTGGACTTTCATCCTGGTGTTACTTTTACAGCTAAGGCGAATGCACTCCTTTCCCAGCACCAGCGATTTCGACAACACGGTATCTTTTTTACAAGAAAAGAACCTACCATTCGCCTGATCGGAGGCAAACCTGCGTTTGTCATGAAGCAGTTGACTCGCCTAGAACACGATGAAACCCACTGCATCCTTCTTGAGTCCACCGCTGCTTGTTCGACAGACTTCCCGCTTGAGGAACCCTTTCCGGATACAGTGAAAGCTCTCTTTCGCCCGTTCACATTCCGGGACACCTCCTATCGCCAATCCGAGACATGTCTGGGCCTGTACCATTATGCAATCATGGGGGAGTTAGAAGCGTATCAGGAACCTGTCAGAGCAGAGTGCGAGTGGGGAAATCCATGCCAGTTTACTTCCGCTTCCAAGCCTAACCCGGTCCCCATATTCGCCGTTCCCTGGGATTTTCGAATGAGTCCGCTCTATCAATTTGACTTGTATCCACAAGTCACCACTCGAGAACGCGAAATCGATGTCAACTGTATGGTCAGCTCAGTCCATACTGGCTTATGCCCTGAGGGTCTTTACGCCCTCCATCGCTTAAAAGCCATCGAAGCGCTTCATCATCTGTCCACAAAACATGGTATCATTGTGCGAACCGAGCATTGCCCTCGCAGTGAATATGTGAACTATATGCTGTCCACTAAAACCTGCCTGTCACCTTGGGGTAAAGGTGAATTTGCCTTTAGGGACTACGAAGCCATTTTAAGTGGATCCCTCTTAATTAAACCATATTCGCCTTGGATTCAGAGTGAGCCTGACATCTACAATGAAGAATGCCTTGTCTGGTGTAATCCAGACTATTCTAATCTGGAGGAACTTCTTCTGAAAATTCGGAATGGAGAAATCGATAGCGATACTATCATCCAAAACGGACAAAAGAAGCTAAAGGCATTCCACATTCCACACTGGGTTTCAACTGTCGCTCAAGCGATACACTCGGTGATGGAAGATAATAATACCCGCCACTGATTTCTTTAACATGGCTTAACTTGAGATCAATCCAAGTATTGTCTGGCCCATACTTCGAGGTTGATCCACTGCCAGATAAAGAACGAATTATCCCCCTCCCCATCGCAATAGCGCCGGTATCGCTCTCGAGCCGCGTCTGCATCGATCCATCCCCTGTTCTCAATACTTCGGCTGTTTAGAATATCCTCAACCCAGGGGCGCCAGGCCCCGGCTAGCCATTCTCGCTGTGGGCTCTGGACCATTCGTTTCGGTGCACGGGCCACTTCCGGATCGAGGTGGCCGGCCATCAGGTGCCTCAGAAGTGCCTTGGTGCCAAATCTGTTCACTAATTCTGAAACTGGTAGGGAAAGGCTCCAATCCACCAGCTCATTATCCAGAAAAGGAACCCGCAGCTCCTTTGAAAACATCATCGAGACGCGGTCATTAAACCTCAAGGCACGCGGTATTTTTGTGGCCATCAGATCTTCGAGCGCGAGATCGCGGGCCTTGGATCCCGTCTTGATGATATCTGGCAGTGGTATCCGATCCACGTCGGCCAGCGCTTCTCCCATGACCGCCGCCGCCGTTGGAACCGTTCCATCGATCGCTACATTCCTGCCCTCGAGAATATGCGCGATACGGTTGTTGACCGCGTCCGGTGATTCTCCCCAGAATTGGCAGAACGAGGCCAGGGCCTGTGAATAATCTGTGGTTTGGGATTGCTGAGCCAGATCGGCAAAATGGTATTTTTTGTATCCGAGCATGATCTCGTCGATCCCATTACCATCGAGCAAAACCGTGGTGCCGTTTTCAGACGCTTGCTGATAGAGAAAATAGAAGCCAATGACCGGTATCCCCCCAAACGGCTCGGCCTGGTAGTGCATCACATCCTCAAAGACGTCCCGACACTTATCGGAACTGACATGGATCATATGTAAGTTAGCCCCGGTTCTAGACGCGGCGCTCTCGACCCAGACTCGCTCACTGTACGGATCATCATAATCCTGGGTATAGCCGTCGATGCGCGGATGATGGCGATCGACATAGTGAAGCAGTGTCGACGAATCCAGGCCCCCAGAAATATTGATCCCCACCGGCACATCAGTAATTAAATGCCGCTGAACCGATCGGCTCAATATACCGTCCAGTTCCTCAATCCATTCGCCCTGACTCCCCGGTGACGGAGGGTCACTTACGAGTGGCTCGATGCAATGCCACTGGTTCATCTCAATACTCTCCCCACCCATCGAAAGCCGTAGGCACGCTCCCGCATTCAGGCGTTGGATATGCTTGAAAAATGTTCGTTCCCCAAAATCGTAATTACCACTGGCCAAATAAGTTTTGATAACATCCAGATCCGGTTCCGAGTTAGCAAATTTCAACAAAGGAGGAATCTCACTCGCAAACACAAAGTGCACCGGATCATGGTAGTAATACAACGGCTTGATCCCATAGCGATCCCGAGCCAGAAACCACACTCGGTCCCGGTGGTCAAAAATCGCAAAGGCAAACATTCCATTGAGCATCGGCAACATCTCTGCTCCGTGGCATGCATAAAGAGCCAGTAAAACTTCTGTATCACCAGTCGTCTTAAAGTGATAGCTACCCAAGGTGGCCTTCAATTCCTGAAAATTGTAGATTTCACCATTATAGATAATATCATAGCGGCCACACGCTGAACGCATGGGCTGGTTGGCCCGATCATGGAGATCAATGATTTTTAATCGCTGATGACCAAGACAAACAGAGCCATCTTCATAGAAACACAGTAAACCAGCGTCTGGACCACGGTGTTTTAATCGTGCAAGTGCAGCTCGACACTTTTCCCGATCAATTGAGCCCGCTTGTGACCATCCTCCAAATATTCCACACATATAATTGATTTAATTCAGCTCAGGAATTGATCTATCTCGTTGGCATCAACCTTTCGCAATTTTGTGTTAGCCACATTACTTCCATTCCAGCCTCGCATGTAACTAATTGCATATTTAATCCCACAGTCTTGGCAGAACCTCTTGTGGTCTGTAGGAACTGCCGCATCACTTCCATATGGATAAGAGAGCCAATGAGGGCGCTTCCCAATCAAAGCCTCAAGCCATTCCAAATTCTTGATCACTTCTTTTTTTGCCTCATCTGCTGGTAATGTAGCCAAGGCAGGATGGGTATGCGTATGTGCCCCGATTAAGTGCCCACTATGATAAATTTCCTTAATGGTATCTTCCGCCATGTAAAAATGATTACAGAAGGTTTTTTCATCCAGACCAAATGCATTTAACATTATACCTGTGGCCTGATCCAGCTCCCCTCGAGGCAAAAAAAGAAGTGATCAAGAATTTGGAATGGCTTGAGGCTTTGATTGGGAAGCGCCCTCATTGGCTCTCTTATCCATATGGAAGTGATGCGGCAGTTCCTACAGACCACAAGAGGTTCTGC
>JBCBYL010000141.1:0-5545 GCA_039815855.1 Verrucomicrobiota bacterium | reverse complement strand
CGAGTGCCGGTAAATGGCAGCTAGGAAAATTTAATGAAATTCCGGAGCAACCGGTCGAACACGGATTTGATGAATACTGTATGTGGACCTGGTTTTACGGAATTTCATTAAATTTTCCTAGCTGCCATTTACCGGCAATCGCGGTTTTGTAGCCCGCTTCTTTAAAGTCATGACCAAATGTTCGAATCTCCTCAGACATCCGTGAACCGGGCTTTTTTCCGATCAACGCCACATGGCCAGTCCGATTCGGGTAGAGCCCGCTCATGATCATGACCCGGGTCGGCGTGCAAAGAGGAGTGGAATAGGCATTGTTAAAACGAATGCCTTCATCGGCCATGCGATCTAAATGCGGACTGGTGTAGATAGTGCTGCCGTAACAATTGAGTCCCTCGGCCCCAAGGTCATCCGCCATGATGACGATGACATTAGGGCGATCAGCTCCGTTGAGGTCATTCGTTACTACACTGAGAGCAAAGATGCTGGCGATCGCCAGCGCCACTTTATGGAACAAGCTCATGCCTTCCCGCTCTCTACTTTTTCTTCTTCCCACGGACAATTTGTGGCGCCATCTCGTCTATGCTCGGGATACGTGCCTGCAGGTCTTTTACGACAGAGGTATAAGAAGGATTTTGAATCTCGTTAATCCACTCATGCGGATCCTTTTTCTTATCATAGAATTCTTCTTCTCCATCTATATAGCGGATATAGCGAAAGTCCTCAGTCCGGATGCTGGCATAGCGATTATTGAGATAGCTGATCGCGGTGCTCTCCCAAGGCACTTCCGGGTCTTTGAGAATGGGAACGACTGATTTTCCATCGACGTGATCCGGCTTCGGAATATCACAAAGCTCCATCAAAGTGGGATAGATATCCTGAAGAGAAACACAACGTGTGGTCACGCCGCCCGGCTTGGTCACGCCGGGCACGCGCATCATCATCATGGAATTGGTCGCTTCTTCCCACAAGGTTCCCTTCTGCCAGTGGTCTTTTTCAGCCAGATGAAAACCATGATCTGAAATGAAGATCACAATCGTATTATCGGCATAAGGGCTTTTCGCTAAGGCGTCGAGGACGCGACCGTGCTGGACATCAACGTAAGCCGTCGTCGCTAAGTAAGCTTGAACAGCTGATTTGTGGAGTCCCGCTTTAAGCACACTTTGGGTAAAGTTACGTTTCCCTCCAGCGACCTCATAGCCGAGTTGAGGAATGTCATCAAAGTCATCCGGATTCAGTTCCGGCGTCTTGACCTCATCAAGTGGAAACATGTCGAAGTATTTCTGAGGCACGAACCAGGCCATGTGCGGATTAAAGGTCCCATAAGCCAGGAAAAAGGGCTTATCGTGTTCTTGTTCAAGAACCGCAATCGTCTTATTTGCTCCTCCAGTATCATTCATGTCTTCTTCTTCGATGTGAATGACTCCCCAATCCTGCTCACCTTTCCCGACGGATTGAATGGGCGCTCCCGGAGGGCGAGGGTCGCGTTTATGGCCTTGCTTTTCCACCCATGCATCGCTTCCGCTCCAGCCGTGAGTGATTTTTCCATAACCGTAAAGCTCATATCCCGCTTTTTCGAAACACTCAAACATCGAGACCGCCGTTTTCAGAGGTTCACTGGCAGCGATGTTGGTTTGGTTATGGTAAACTCCGGACTTGTGAGGACTGACACCAGACCACATTGAGGTCCGGGATGGAACACAGTAGGGCGCTGCTGAATAAGCATGCTTAAACACCATTCCACTCTCCCCGAGCTTTTGCAAATTTGGTGCGACTACTTTGCCAGCGTAACGCTCCGGCTTTTCGAGAATCCAGGTATTCAGATCATCTGCGATCAAGAGCAGAACGTTCATCCTTTCTTTAGCTTGAGTAACCGGAGCTCCCAGCAGGCATAAGCCAATGATAGAGCAGATAAGTGATTGAATGATGGTTTTCATATGTCAGTTGGTTGGTTCTAAGATATTTTAGAAATTCTATTTCTTTCCGGGCGGGTTCCATTCCGGTTTCAGTTTCTGGAAAGTCGGATAGAGGGCCTGATATTCCTCCATTTCGCTCCATTGGGTGCCCCGTTGAGGTTGAAGCACTTTACCCTCAGGGTAATCCTTGCCCTCCGCACTCGCCGCAACCGAGGCGAGTAATTGATCCGCCTGTGTCTTTAATGACTCAAATTTCTCAGGATGATCCGCTGAGATATCTGTCTTCTCACTCGGGTCCTTTTCCAGATCATATAAGGCCCATTTCATTTTTTTTCCCTTCCCCGCCTGCATCAGTTTAAAATTTCCGTCTACCAGCACGGTCCCCTTGGAAGTGAAAGGGATAGGGCGAGTCCGCTCAGGCACCCTTCCATCAAAGAAATCGGCAATGCTCTCTCCATCAACGACTGGCAGCATCACGTCCTCAGGTAAGTCCAGCAAATCAACCAGAGTCGGGAAAATGTCCAACGTCGATGCCGGGAGATCGGTGATTCCCGGCTTGATTCGACCGGGCCATTCGATGATGGCAGGAACACGAAGTCCTCCTTCGTTCAGGCTGCCTTTGAATCCTTGCAGGTGTCCGGTGGAATCGGGATCAGTAGAGAGGCCTCCATTATCACTAGTGTACCAGACCAGTGTCTCATTCTCGATTCCCATCTCCCTCAGTCCCTGCCTCAACATTCCCATACTACGGTCGATGGCGACAATTTCAGCGAGATGATCACCATGCTTCCCTTCCGGCAGGCCTTCCCGATCTTTGGGAAAAAACTTAAAAGGAAAATGGGGAGAGCCATACCAGATGACACTCAGGGTTGGCTTGCTTTTGTTTTCGCTAATGAACTTGAGCGCTTCTTGAACCATCAATTCAGAGGTTTCTCCCTCAATGTATTCAAATTCTCCATTGCGGCTCATGATCGGATTCATATCGAAAAAGTTGGTCATGGATAACCAGACATCGAAGCCATAGTGGCCGGGGTGGTTGGCATCATCAGGGAGGATGGGCATCCCGGTCCCCTTCACTCCATTTAAATGCCACTTCCCAAAGTGAGCGGTGGCATAGCCAACATCCTTAAGCGTCTGCGAGAGCGTTTTTTCCTGCAGGCAAAGTCGTTTATGGAGCCCGGATGCACCGTTCCGCCCTGAGGTCCTTCCGGTCATCACCGTGCCCCGCGTCGGGGTGCAAACCGGTGCTCCCGCATAGAAACGGTTAAAGCGAAGGCCGGCCTCAGCCATCTTGTCTAGATTAGGCATCTTGTCTTTTAAATAGGGATGATCCATATAGCCCATTTGCGCCCAGCCCTGATCATCGGCCATAACCAGAACAATATGGGGTTTCTCAGCCGCAGAAACCGGGCCGAGAATGGTGAAGAAGCTTAAGGTCAGTATGATTGTGATGAATCGATTTATCATTTTTTTGTTCATTTCCTATGAAGCAGTTGTCTTCACTCTCGGTGATGATCCCGAGTGGTGAGAAACAGAATGATGTTCACATCACTGGACTTTGGAAATATCAAAATAGCAACAGTTGTATTTACACTAATATATAACCTGGAGCGCCGAGATTAGGACATTTTTCCAGCATCTGCCCCTTGCTGGATAAAATCGGAACCGCGCTCACTAGGTCTCCGCGTCTCTTCAAAGCCCTTGAACGAAACGATCTCGTTTAAAATCACAAGCGACATGAGGAATGATTCCGCCAGAAGCGTCGTCTTGCTCCACACTGGCTCCGGCGAACAGAATCAAGTCTGGAGCCCAATCAGATTATTTGGCTAGGGGCGTAAACTCACCGAATGGCCTGCCCTCGAATCTGGCGAGTTCCTTGCTGAGCGCTTGTTGCATCTTCGCGGCAACCTCCGGGTTCTGTGCAAAAACGTTTTTCGTTTCTTCCGGATCATTCCTCAGATCGTATAACTGGTCAGGATCAAAATAGTTGGGATTCGCTTCTGACGCATGATGACCCAGATGACCGTTCCGGGTCAGATAGGGTAGCTCCAATGGATCCCCAAGAAATCCGGTGAAGGTTTCACCCTGATCAATACGTTCTTGTAGTTCCTGAGGGTACCGAGTGGCGATGTATTTCCAGTCTTTCGTCTTCACCGCACGAGCGTGGCCAAGTTCTCCCAGCAAGACACTTCGTATCGGCTCATCATCACCAAAAAGGGCCTCTTTGAAGCTGATCCCGTCGATCTCAAAATCAACCGGCTTCTCGATTCCCGCCAGTTCCATCAGCGTCGGGGCCAGGTCAATATTGGCGACGATTTCATCGTATTGGGCCCCGGGTTCTATCGTGCCTTTCCAGAGGCAGATCATCGGCACACGCATCCCGAAATCATGGAGAGTCGCTTTACCGTGACGATAGGAGCCGTGGTCGGGAACAAAGATCACCAGAGTGTTCTCTGATATCCCGAGAGAGTCGATTTTATCAAGAATGGCTCCGACCCCATCGTCCAGCCAGAGGGCATAGGCTTCATCATCCTGATGCCCCGCTTCCCGGTTCCGACGTAAAACATCATCACGTGATGGGAGGACGTCGAAGCCCTCTTCAACAAATCCCTCCCCAGTCATACGCGGATCCGCAGCAAGCGAATACTGATTGTCCCAGGGTGCGGGCCCATGGTGAAGGGTCGTGGAAAAGCAGAGAAAAAACGGTTCGCTCTGGTATTTCTCCAGGAAATGAAAAGCCTTGCTGACACTCCAGTCCAGGTTGTGCACGTTGAGGGATTCATTGAAGAGTTCACGGAGGTTGGCGGCATAAAATCCATCCACGTAATCAAACCCGTACGGCTTCATGGCCTCGCACCATTTGTCATGATTGAAACGCATCATGTCGTTGACCTCAGGGTCTTTCGGGTCGGCTTGTTTTGAGTAATACTTGAATCTAGCTTTTTTCCATCCCTCTTCATTGTCTCCGTTCTCACAAACCCAATCATGATGAATCAAATGGCTCTTTCCCACCAGGCCAGTCACGTAGCCGTGCTCCTGAAGAATCTTGGCCAGATTCCAGCGCTCGGGTTCTAACTCACCGATGTTTTCAATTTGGGTTTGGTCTCCGGGCGGATGTTCCCGCATAAAATAGTCGCCAGTGCAATTCCCGGCAAAGCGCCCTGTCAAAAAGCTGTAGCGGGAGGGAGAACAAACCGTCGAAGTAACGTTAAAATCGGAAAACAACATCCCCTCGTCTACCATCCGATCAATGCGCGGCGTGTGAACATCTCCCCCCATGAAACTCAAGGAATCCCAGCTTTGGTCGTCAGTGATGATAAAGACGATGTTGGGCTTCTCGAACTCCGGTTGAGCCCAGAGCGAACCCGTTGCCGTGCCAACGATGAGCGAAATCCAAACGAAACGTTTCAACCAATTCGACATGAATTAAAAGTAGAGATCATCATTTCTCCGTCAAGTGATGCAATCTGGTTAGCGATAGACGGGAAAAGCGAGAATCATTCAATCCTTACAATTTTTCTGCAGCCTGGAAACTCTTATGCCCGGTCGAATTTCCTTTGAGCACATCTGCAAATTGCTCTGGATAGTGAGTGCGATGCTCATCAATCACAGAAACCAGATCTGCATTTTCGATG
>JBCBYL010000217.1:0-2361 GCA_039815855.1 Verrucomicrobiota bacterium | reverse complement strand
CTCGCTGAGCATCCACTCTACCTTCTCGATGAACCAACGAATCATCTCGATATGGGACAGCTGACTGCGCTGATGGATCACATCGTGCACCATTTTCGGAGAGGTTCTTCCTTTCTCATCGCCACTCAGGACATGAATTTTGCGAATGCCGTCAGTCAAAACCACCTGCAGATGGGACCAGCCAAATCGAAATAATGAACCCATCTGCTGCTAGTTTCATCTGTATTCTTAGTTTAATGGTGATGGCGGCGATCTCGCTCGAGCGCAGTAAGCTGTCTTACCAAAAACTTGCCTTGATTGCTTCTTTAGCTGCGGTCATTGCCGTTTCACGGATTCCTCTGGCACTGATACCGAATGTTCAACTGGTTACTGCATTGATCATCTGCTCTGGCATCGCTTACGGGAGAATGATCGGACTGGCTATCGGAATGCTGGTGCCCCTGATTTCTAATCTTTTCCTCGGCCACGGTCCATGGACGATCTGGCAAATGTTCGCCTGGGGCTTATGCGGATTCATCTCGGGCGTACCGATGATCAATCGAATGAAACAGAATCGATGGTCACTCGCGTTCTACGGAGCAGGTTGGGGATTCCTTTATGGATGGATCACTAATCTCTGGTTTTGGCTAACGGCAGTCAGCCCCTTAACCATTGAAACTTGGGTCAGTTACTGCCTCGTAAGTTCGTCCATTGTCGACTTCATCCATGCCGTGAATAATTTTATTTTCTTAGCCCTCCTTGGATTACCTGTGCTGAAGATCTTCTCCCAGTACCGCCATTACGACTCAGATCATTAATTTAACGTGCAATGAAGTGATCAATCGGTAGATTTCCCACTTATGTCATTTCAAAATATGGGGCTTAAGGATGAAGTGGTCCACGCCGTTCAGCGCCTTCGTTACATCGATCCCTCCCCAATTCAAGCCCAAGCCATCCCCGTCATTGTCGAGGGCAAGGACATCATCGCCTCAGCTCAAACCGGAACAGGCAAGACTGCTGCGTTTGCGCTCCCATTGATTTCAAGACTCCATCAACGCAGAGAATCCGGTGGTCCCCGAGTCCTCATCGTAGAGCCGACACGTGAATTAGCGGCTCAGGTTCAGGACGCACTTGAAGATTTTTGCTTTTTCCTGAAACTTCAATCCTGTCTGCTTCATGGAGGGGTCAAATACGAACCACAAATCGCCGCTTTGCAGAAAGGCCCTGATTTTATCATTGCCACCCCCGGGCGTCTCCTCGATCACTTGGAGTCGAAAAATATCGATCTCTCTTCTATTGAGACTGTCGTATTAGATGAAGGAGACCGGATGCTCGATATGGGATTCCTCCCCGATGTCAGCCGAATCGTAAAGGCCTGCACCAATCGGAAGCAAACTTGTGTTTTTTCTGCCACCATCCCTCCGCAGATTCAACACATCATCGAGTGGGCTCTAAAAGATCCGGTTCAAATCGAAATTAATCCCCAAAAGCAGCCTGCCGAAACGGTAGACCACGCCTTCTACCCGGTCGCATCAGATCAAAAATTTGAACTTCTGGAAGCGATGTTGGAAAAGTTCCAATATGACGGAATTATCATCTTTTCTCGGACCAAAATGGGCGCTGATTCTATTGCTTCCACATTGGAAGGATCTGGCCACAAAGTCGTCGCCATCCACTCTGACCGAAGCCAGAGCCAACGCACAAAAGCGCTCGACCTCTTTAAAACCAGAGAAGCCGAAGTCATGGTCGCTACAGACATTGCTGCCCGTGGGATTGACATTGCGGGTGTAACCCATGTCATTAATTACGATGTTCCTGAGAATCCGGATGACTATATTCACCGTATCGGAAGAACAGGCCGCGCAGCTCAAACCGGAGATGCGATCACGATCATTACTGGATTCGATGAAGATGCAGTCAAAGCAATCGAACACACCTTGGGCAAACCAGTTGAGCGACGTAAGCTTGATGATTTTAACTATAAATTCACCGCTCTGCTGAGCGATTCTCCACCCACGACTCGTCGGAGACGCCGGCGCTAGTCATCATTGATAGAATACGATGGGAATTGATAACCGAGATTATATGCGCAAGGAGCCACGCGGCTCCCAGTCCATTCCGGAATATCGACCTAAAAAATCAAAGAGCTCCCTGACCTGGTGGGAAAGCTTGAAGTTCAATCTCTGGCGTCTCTTTAAGGGAAAATAAGCTTCCGATGAATCCAGAGCTCATTAACCGTGTGCGTGATGGGGGCTTTGTGCAAATCACCTTCGTTCTGGATGGTGAAAGCATTACCCTCAACGGCTGGTGTGGAAATAATCCGGATGATGCGGAACGGAAAAAAAGCGAGTTCTGTTCCCTTCGCATGGACACTTGGCTCCG
>JBCBYL010000057.1:0-15622 GCA_039815855.1 Verrucomicrobiota bacterium | reverse complement strand
GCTAGTGCCGCTTTTTTAAGAGATGCCCAAAACTTCTTTGGATCCTCGCCTTCTCCATAAACATGAAACGGTCTCAGTACATTTAAAAAAAGCTGATGATCAACTGCCAGGCCAAGTGAAGCCATTGTAGCAGCAGCCTTGCTACTATGATAAGCACCTGTTGGTTCAAGTGGAGCAGAAACAGGGATAAACTCATAGCGTTCGCCGCTCCGTCCATATTCAAAACAGGAGCCACAAACAACAAAATGTTCAACGCCCATATCAATAGCCTGCAATAAAAATTTGACAGACCCATGAACATTCCAACGAAAACAATTTGCCCAATCATTCATACCATCAACGACGCCATAAGCTGCCAGGTGAAGTAATGCATCGCAACTTTTGATCGCATCGCGACAATTACACTCCAAGTCTCCCTCAATCCATTCTGGTTGAGAATCGAGCTTGATCCTTGGAGTAGAGCCGTTCCGCCGAAGGGCTACTACCTCATGCCCCTCCTGTAATGCTAATTGAACAACATGACTGCCAATGAATCCTGTCGCTCCTGTTATAAATATTCTCATCCTCCTTCAAGTCACAATTTATTTATAAGACGACGCATATTTGCGGATGACATCTATCATGTAATTGACTTGGGCTGATGATAGCCCAGGGTAGACACCAATAAAAATAGCTTCATACATGATGCGGTCCGCTCCCGGCAGCGTGCCATCCTGATCCTGGCCTGTCACGATCCGTAGCGCTTCAGGGTTGTCTTTCTTCAGTTGAACAAAGGCGGGCTGGCGAAGCAGGTTCCCACCGAAGAGCATCCGATTCCCAATCCGGTTCTCATCCAGATAACGGGCAAATTCTGTGCGCGAAAACGGTGCTTCCGGTTTAACCAACATCATAAACCCAAACCAGCTGCAATCCGTCTGGCATCCTGATTCATCCCATATGAATTCTCTTTTTTTCATATCCCACCCTGATGCATGAGTCGGTAACGAAAACTCAAAATAACTATCCAACTCCGCTAGGCCCTCACGCAACAGTTGCCAGTTTCTTTTTCTGGCCTCAATGAATTGAGGCAGTTTCTTGACTTGCTGCCTTCCGATCGCTGCCTGTGGATCGAGCGGTTTGAGATTGTATCCTAAATGACTGTAAATGTATTTGTGATCATACCCCGCGGGCAGATCTCCCAGTTGCCACCCAAAACGCTTGTTACAGGTATTGTCTTTGCCACTGGGGCACCAGCAATCCCTCCCCCAGTCACGAAAGCTTTCCACAAGCACTTTGAGCTTCATATCCTTAACGATATTGATAGAGCCACCCTCACCCATAGTTAAGTGATGTGGTGGATAAAAAGACTGGGTGCTCAGATCACCAAAAGTTCCTGTGGGCGCAACCAGCATCTCAACTCCATCGCTTGATTTCTCTAGCCTGATGATGGGGTGTTTCCCTTTCTCAGCAATTTTCAGCAAGTGGTCTAATTCCAGTTTTTTCGCCAAGCCTGACGGCATCGCATAAGTGCAACCTAGCGCATCACAATTGTCTTCGATAAGCCAGAGGTCATGCCGACGACAAAAAGCGACGACTTCAGCAAGATTGAAGGGATTACCCAGAGCATGCGCCATCATAACAGCTTTGGTCTTACCCGGTGTGTACGCCGTTTCTAATTGAGAAGTATGAGCATTTCCTGTTTGCGGGAGATTATCAATGAAGACTGGTATTGCATTGTTCTGGATAATAGGAGTGACCGTGGTAGGAAAACCGGCAGCACATGTGATGACTTCATCTCCGGGAAAGATTCGTTTTTCAGCAGGAAGCTTGTGGCTTGTCAGAGCGGAAAATGCTAACAGGTTTGCCGATGAGCCTGAATTTGTAAGCAAACACCTTCTCACCCCGAGAAAATCACCTAATTCACGTTCAAGTGCTTCACCCTCAGGCCCCAAGGTCAGCCAGAAATCTAAAGTGCTAGAAACAGCAGCAACGACTTCATCTTCAGTGAAGACTCTCCCCGCATAAGGTGCGGAAATCGGTTTGCTATCCGTTGAAGTTGAAGGGTTGAGGGGTTGAGGGGTTGAATCGACATCCGGGCGCATCGAATCGTCTCCTGGGCGATTTGATGTGTGGGCCAGGGTTGAAAACAAGCGTGAGTGCTTTAAAGCAACTGCTTTATAGCACTCTTGAAGGCGTTGTGAGTTAAGACGCGTTCCAAACGAGACCAGTTTTGATTCATTAATTGTGATAAACCGATCTGTTCGAATATAGCTGGTCTTTCGCAGCTCTCCTGTCTCAAGATCTCCCGGTTCTATCGAAATTGACTGAGTATAATGAGAAGAGCCTGTCACCTTTAGCAAAGTCACATCGCCCTGATCGTCTGCGGCAGTGATTGCCAGAGCAGGCATACTCTTCGTGACAAAGGCACCTCGCTCATCGGTGTGGGGCCAGTCGATGTAGTAAAAAAAACCGGGCTGTATCATTTTTCCGGGATTACAAATAGTTCTCTAGCGTCTTCATCTTCATCACCCCGGATGAAAGATGGCATTTGCACGTCAAGCATGGCTTTCCGTTCTGCCGAAAGTTGATCCAGTTCCTCCTGCGTATAAAACTGAATAGGTTGTCCTTCTGGAATGTCTCCGGATTGCTCAATCACCCGAAGTTCCGAACCTTCCTTGAGAATCGTTACGGTCATAGCTTACTATACTCCTGAATTTGATTTCGGGTCAAATCCAACGGATTCGCTCCCTGATCCATCCGTTGATACCACTCAATCGTTTTCTTGATCGTCTCTGCAAACCTCCATCGCGGCTGCCAATTGAGCAAGTGATGGGACTTATCCCAGACCAGGTTTAACTTCCCAGCTTCATGAGGTGCATGAGGGTCTGATTGGTCATCCCAAGAACCTGGCCAATGCTTGAGAATTTCCTCTACCAAGTCCTTTACCGTCCGATTAGATTCAAGATGTGGCCCAAAGTTGAAGGCTGTGCACAGCTCTTCTGCTGCGGCCTGACTTGAACTTAAACGCTCCACTTCAACACTCGCCGCAATTCTTGAGGCGAGTAAAAGATAGCCTGACAAAGGCTCGAGCACGTGCTGCCAGGGGCGTGTAGCTACCTTGTTACGAACGGGTATCGAATCCCCCTCTTTCAATGCTCTAATCGAATCCGGGACGATCCGGTCTAAAGCCCAATCTCCCCCTCCAATGACATTGCCGGCCCGGACCGAGGCCACTTTTACCGAGTGCTTCTGGAAAAAAGAGTTGCGCCATGATTGGATTGCCAATTCAGCTGCCGCTTTGCTTGAGCTGTAAGGATCATAGCCTCCAAGGGGGTCACATTCCCGATACCCGTGCAGCCACTCATGATTCTCATATACCTTATCGGTTGTAATTAAAACAGCTACACAGGGGTTCGAGAGGTTCTTCAGTGCCTCCAGAATGTGAATCGTTCCCAACACATTTGTATTCCATGTTTCAACAGGTTGATCGTAGGAAAGCCTGACCAGTGGCTGCGCCGCTAGATGGAATACAAAATCAGGCTCAAGATCACGAATCACCCGCCTGATTTGAACGGAATCACGCACATCACCTCGCTGGTCATTGACACGCTGCGATAAACCGAGTTGTTCAAAAAGGCTTGGCGTTGTCGGAATATCGGGAAGGCTATATCCAGTGACCTCCGCCCCGAGTGAAAGCAACCATTCACACAGCCAAGCCCCTTTAAACCCAGTATGACCCGTCACCAAAACCTGCTTACCACGGAAAGTGTCGGTTAATAATTTGTGCAACTTAGTGTCCATTCGTGGTTACTTTCAAGGGGCCAACTGTGCGGATTTACCAGATTTTCCAAGGCGCTTCCCCCGAATCCCAAAGCGCTTCGAGGGCCAACTTATCCCTCAAGGTGTCCATCGGTTGCCAATAGCCGGAATGCTTATAGGCAGAAAGTTGTCCGGCTGCCGCCAAGTTCTCCATCGGGGAGCGCTCCCATATAGTGGAGTCACCATCGATGTAATCGAAAATACCCGGTTCCAGAACAAAAAATCCGCCGTTGATCCAAGCGCCGTCACCTTGGGGCTTTTCCTGAAATGAGGTAACAGCCGACTGATCAATCTTGAGTGCGCCAAATCGCCCGGAAGGCTGAACAGCGGTTACAGTCGCCATTTTCCCCTGCTCACGATGAAACTCAACCAGCTTGGAAATATCAACGTTCCCAACTCCGTCTCCATAGGTCAGCATAAACGTCCCACTGATATAGGGTTGAATCCGCTTAATACGTCCTCCCGTCATCGATTCGTCACCAGTATCCACAATAGTAACCTTCCACGGTTCAGAGCGCTTTTCGTGAATTTCCATTGAGTTGTCTGACATGTCAAATGTCACATCGGACTGGTGGAGAAAATAATTGGCGAAGTACTCTTTGATCACATAACTCTTATAACCAGCGCAGATAACAAATTCATTAAACCCATGAGCCGAGTAAATCTTCATGATATGCCAGAGGATTGGGCGCCCTCCGATTTCGACCATCGGTTTAGGCTTGAGTGCCGTTTCTTCGCTCAATCGTGTACCGAGACCACCAGCCAGTAAAACAACTTTCATGCGCTCACACTTTGCGTGCTCGCAGCCTTCCGCCAAGTCGAAAATCTGCTCATACGATATGATTGAAGTCTATATCTTTTACCGGATGTATGGAAGGCGCGCCTTCTCTGCGTGCCTCAGTGACCAAATGTATTGGTAATGGCTCGTAATGAATCCACTCTGCTATTGAAGCAGGAAGCGGACGGGCTCTGAATCCAAGGTGATGAGCTTGCGTGGGTAGGGCGATCTCTTGGAACAGCGGAAAGGGTTCTTCCACCTCGAGAACTGCCCTGGCACATTCCAAAGACCAGAATGAGCCAGTGGAAATCATCGTAAGTACGCAAGAATCCCCGCTTCTGCGGGATTGATGCTGAGGCCATTTATCTTTACGGGCCTCTGCCAGGTGAATCCGCCAGTTGCCATGAAGCGTCTCGTCCACCCGTTCCAATTTTGGTGCCAGTAAATCCGCATCTTCCTGAAGTGCCACATCAAGATACTGCTCAAGTATATTCTCAGAGAGGGGAAGATGATCCCATTCAAACAAAGTCATATGACTAAAAGCGATGTCCTGATCTTCCGCCCACTTGCAGGCACATTGCATCACAGCGCAATAACTCTGAGCCTCCATCGTATGAATCTTTGTCCGCAATCTCGGATCATCACAGAAAAGCACGGGAACTCCATCCAACTCATTGTCTTCTAATGGCTTAGGCCCTCCATAAACCACCAAACGCTGATGACCTTGAGCATCTACAAACTTCCATCTCCCTAAAATCTTCCGGCAGGTATCGGCGTCCTGATGCAAAAGCAAAACAACAAGCACAGGGCCCTTACCTGGGTCTTCTTTTCTACTGATTGATTCGACATCGGGTAGCGGCCAGCTTTCCCATCCAATCCGATGATGAAAATATCCGGTCTGATTGGCAGGAAGGACGAAAGGACGAACCGCCTGACTCAAATGACCAAAGAAATGGATCGTACCACCCCAGGAAATCGCTAAGCCCTTCCCAATCATTTCTCCCGTCCTTTGGTCGTATTGCCTTGAACCAAAAGTGGAAAAGAGTTTCTTGATCCATTCAATAATCATCTTCTTTAAACCTATTCCCACCCCCCGAACCACCAAGTAAAATCCCTTAACCTTTCAGCTCTCAGGTCTCAGCATTTCAAAAACCACCTTGCGATATCCCTGGAGCATCCTCTCCTCGGTAAAATATTGCTGAACCCGTATTCTACCTGCTTCTCCTAGTCGCTTGCGCATGTCACCATTGATCAAATTCTTCATCTGGGCAGCAAGCCCCTGTGCATCTCCAAGCTGAGAAAGAAGGCCAGTTTCTTCGTGTATGATCGAGTCTTCGATCCCATCTACGCGAAACGCCACCACCGACTTTCCCGCGGCCATCGCTTCCAGAGGAACGAGTGCATGCCCTTCATAAGCACTGCTCAAAACCACCACGTCCGCAGACGCGATCCATTCCCTGCCTCCCGGGTCTGCACCCACCCAATTTATTGAACCGTCGAGGATTTCTGTCTTCGCTTTTTGCTGTAGCCTGACCCGCTCCGGGCCATCTCCGATAATCCACAAGTGAGCCACTACTTTCGTGGTTCTCCGAAATTGAGCCCAAGCCTCGATCAACCAGTCCACCCGCTTCTGCTCATCTAACCGAGCCACACAGACAAAATTAACTTCGGCTCCCTGCTCAGAAATTCGAGCCTGGATGCTCCTCAGCTTTTTTGATTCAGGTCTCAGGCTTCCATCCTCAGCTTTACTCCCCCCCACTCCATTGTGAATCAGTGCCAGCTTGTCTTCTCCCGCCCATCCCCGAAATAGATAGTTATATCGATTCCCTTCGCTGAGCGTCACAATAGTTCGAGCTAGCTTACACGGGATCACCTCCGCGATGTAATTTCGGATAGAACGCCAGAGCGTCGTGCTATGATAGAATGCCGGGCAATGTGCGACGTAGATGGAATTCCTCACTCCAGCACACCTGGCAGCAATTGCCCCTAACGGCCCACCCCATTGACCATGTAACATCACCACCTTCGGTCGAATCTTTCGAATTGAAGCAATCAACTGAACGAGCCCAATCGGACACATCCACAATCGATCGGTAAGCACTCGTGCTACCGGGATCCCGTTTTTTCGGCACCAATCCGAAAGCGGTCCGGCGCCTCCAATGGCCAGTGATTGACTAAACTCATCACCTAATCCATTCAGCAATTGCTGAATAACCACTCCACCACCTCCTAGATGGTCCCGGTGGGTAAAGTGCATAACAGAAATTTTAGAAGCGTTGCTCAAATCTCAGCGGTCACTTTGCAGGATATCATGCATCCGAATCATTCCCTGATACAGACCATCTTCCGCCACCACTGGGAGCAGGTAAATTTGCCGTTCCGGGTTCTCCATCACTTCCAGCACCTCTGCCAAGCGGACATCCGAAGGCGTCGTTCTCGGGTTTCGTGTCATCAAATCGAATGCTTTCTTCTCAAGCGGACTCTCATCCAACAAGGCCCGGCGCACGTCCCCATCGGAAATGAGCCCCACGAGGCGCAGATCCTTATCACATACCGCCACGCCACCCAAATTAGCCCGTGTCATCTCGATAACCACATCCTTGAACGAAGCCTCGGGTGCGACCCTGGGCAGGTCTGACCCTGCATGCATCACATCCTCAACCTTTAACAATAATTTACGGCCCAGTGAGCCCGACGGATGGTAAGCCGCAAAATCATCGGGCGTGAACCCTTTAGCTTTCATTAATGCTGCCGCCAGCGCATCGCCGGTGACCATAGCCACTGTGCTGCTCGTCATCGGTGCCAAGTTCAGCGGGCAGGCCTCCGAGGAAATCTGCAAGTCTAGGACCAAGTCACATTCAACAGTGAGAGATGTTTCCTTACGTCCAAATATCCCTATGATCTTTACTCCCGTCTTCTTAAGGCTGGGAACCATTCGCGCCAACTCAACGGTTGCGGCACTATTTGATACCATGATCACCACATCTCCCTCTGAAATGACGCCCAGATCTCCATGTAAGGCCTCGGACGCACTGACGAATAGTGCCGGGGTTCCTGTGCTAGCTAGAGTCGCCGCGATTTTATGACCGACGATTCCCGACTTTCCGATCCCGGTCACAATCACTTTACCACTAGCCTCTGCGATGATTCCTACCGCCTCAGAAAAGGTGGGCTCTATCGATCGTAGAACTGTCTCCAACCCTTCAATCTCCGAATGAAAAACGCGCTCCGCCTCACCATAATGATCAGCCATGTATGAAGATCATGTCCCCGAAGCCTCTCCCCCGCAAGCCTCAGGTTTCATCAAAATCTTTACACCTCAAAACTTTCCTTCATCTTTTTACGAGATGATCTTACTCCTCGGTGCTTCTGGTTACGTGGGCAATACTTTTCAAAATCACCTCATCCAGCGTGGAATTGAATTCAAGTCACTTTCGCTGTCTAATCCAATGCTCGCCCGGCGCGCCGTTCTGGAGGAGGCCATCACCAGCTATCGCCCTGAGTTCCTTATCAATGCGGCTGGCTACACCGGCAAACCCAATGTTGATGCTTCAGAAAGACAGAAACTCATTTGCATTGAAGCGAATCTGACCCTCCCCGGCCTCATCGCAGAACTCTGTGAAAAGCATGACCTCCCCTGGGGGCATGTCTCCTCAGGATGCATCTACACCGGTAGGCGATCAGACGGAAGAGGATTTTCCGAAGGCGACCCTCCTAATTTTGATTTTCGTCACAATAACTGCAGCTTCTATTCAGGAACCAAAGCACTTTCTGAAGAAATCCTTCGTGAAAAAACGAATCACTATGTCTGGAGGCTTCGTATTCCCTACAACGAGATCGATTCTCCACGTAATTACCTGAGTAAGGTCATGAACTATCAGACTCTAATCGATGTCGAAAACTCGATTTCTCAGCTCGATGAATTCGTTCGAGCCTGTTGGCAGTGCTGGGAAAAGCGAGTTCCTTTCGGGACCTATAACGTGACTAATCCGGGTGTCATCACGACCAAAGAGGTGACCGAACTCATTGATGAAGCAGGTCTGACCCCATCTGGTAAATATTGGGAATTCTTTAAAGACGAAGACGAATTCCTCAATAAAGCCGCTCTCACCCCGAGGGCCAACTGTGTCATGGACAACTCCAAGCTTCTGAAAACAGGGATTGAGATGACAGAAGTCCATGACTCCATTCGCTGGTGTCTGAAAAACTGGAAGATGTCTTGATTCTTCTTAGCTCCTCGCATCCGAATGCGTATAGAACGACGCACGTAGAACGCTCTATTCCCAAAGACGGGAAATTTCTTGGTAGTGATGAATCTTCCGGTCCGGAAAATGAACAGGTATCCAATACCATTATGGACTCCAATTCTGCAGTTCTTCAGGAAGGTCCTCTAAATCCATCCCTCGGGTCAAGTCAGCGTTAACGATTATCGAGCCAAACCGGGGGTGCGGCGCTCCCCGCTCGAACTGCTTCTCTTTTACCTGAGTCATCCGTGCCACCGGTCTCCCATATCAACAGATCAAGACTTCTTCACCGTCACGTTCAATCTCAAGCAGCAACTTTGAAAGATGGGGCTTTGCCATATGCGTATTCGCCCTTTTCATGAACTAAGTCAACCGTTGACGCGGCATTTCAACCTTCAAATTTCTACTCTCTGCTCTGCAGGCTTTTCAGATAAACCCCGTAGGTACTTTTACCCATCACTGCCACCTGCTTTTCGAGTTCTTCTTCACCGATCCAGCCGAAGCGGTATGCGATCTCTTCAAGGCAAGAAATTCGCAGCCCCTGCCGATCCTGGATGACTTCAATGAATTGAGCGGCCTGTAGTAAAGATTCATGAGTGCCGGTATCCAGCCAGGCTGTTCCTCGATTCATTACTTCCACCTGCAAATTCCCTTCTGCGAGGTAACTCATATTCAGATCAGTAATCTCAAGTTCTCCACGGGCTGAAGGCTTCTGGACGCGCACACGATCGCAGACCGTCTGATCATAAAAATAAAGTCCAGGCACAGCGTAGGATGATTTGGGCTCAGCCGGTTTCTCTTCGATGGAAAGTGCTTTCCCTTCGGTATCAAACTCAACCACCCCATACGCTTCAGGATTCGAGACATGGTACGCAAAAACTGTGGCACCACTTTCTCTAGCACCTGCTTCTCGCAATGTCTTTTTTAAGTCGTGCCCGTAGAATAGATTATCCCCGAGAACTAAGGCTGAGGAGTGGCCACCTAAGAAGGTCTCGCCTATGGAAAATGCCTGCGCCAGCCCTTCCGGCTTTGGCTGTTCCGCATAGTCAAAACGAATCCCGAATTGCTCACCCGTGCCGAGTAACTTGCGGAAAAGTGGAAGATCGTCAGGTGTGCTGATAATTAATATCTCACGAATTCCAGCCAACATCAGCACACTAATGGGATAATAAATCATCGGTTTATCATAAACCGGCATCAACTGCTTACTCACCGCCGCCGTCAACGGGTACAGCCGCGTCCCGCTACCCCCTGCTAAAACAATGCCACGCCTGTTCATCACCGTTACTCCATCTCAGAAATTAACAATAAGCAATCAACAATTAGCCTGCGGCCCCCAACCGCTCTCGCCGGTATTTCCCAGTTGTGATTGCCTCACACCATTCGCGATTCTCCAAATACCAGTCGACCGTCATTTCAAGCCCTTCTTTAAACGACACGCTTGGCTCCCATCCTAGCTCTGAATGAATCTTCTGGATATCCATCGCATACCGACGGTCATGTCCCGGACGATCTTGGACAAAGGTCTTCAGATCCAGATAGGACTTTCCATCCTCACGGGGCACCTTCCGGTCCAGCAGCCCGCAAAGGGCGTCCACAATCTCGATGTTTGGCTTCTCCGCATTCCCGCCGATGTTATAGGATTGCCCCAGCTTTCCCTTCTCCAGAACCAACTGAATCGCCCGACAATGATCCTCTACATACAGCCAGTCTCTCACATTCATGCCATCTCCATAAATAGGTAATGGCTTTCCCTCAAGCGCATTCAAGACCATCAGTGGAATCAACTTCTCGGGAAACTGGTATGGCCCGTAGTTATTCGAACAGTTCGTCATCACGACGGGCATTCCGTAAGTATGATGAAAAGCCATCACCAAGTGGTCCGAACCCGCCTTGGAAGCTGAATAAGGACTGCGCGGGTCATAAGGGGTGGTTTCTGAAAATGCAGGATCCTCAGAAGATAAAGACCCAAAAACTTCATCTGTAGAAACATGCAAAAAGCGAATGCCCTCAGGTTTACCTCTCTTCTCCCAGCTATCCTTAAATACCTGTAAGAGTGTCAGCGTTCCCAAAACATTGGTTTCCACAAAGTCCCGCGGTCCATCAATGGAACGATCTACGTGCGACTCGGCCGCAAAGTGAATGACTGCTTCAATATTAAATTCTTCAAAAATGCTGGCAACAAAATGAACATCTCTAATATCCCCCTGTCTAAATACGTACTGATCACTCTTTTCGAATTCTGACAAATTCGATGGATTACCTGCATAGGTTAATGCATCTATATTTACAATGTGCTGGGATGGGATATTTTTTATTAAAAGCTGCCGAATAAAGTTCGAACCAATGAATCCACACCCCCCTGTGACAATAATCGCCATATTTCCCCGCACCATATGCGCCTGTCTATCAAGGGCAACTAATAACTCAAAGCATATTCACATTCTAACCTTTGCAGTAATATTCTTCTATCTTCAACCACTTGGAAGAGCGATCAATATCCCGGACTCCACTGACTCAGGTCATGATCCTCAGATCCACGATCGTTTTACCGGCAGCTTTCCTAGCAATCCCATCGAAAACACTGGGATAAATTATATCGGAAACGGTGTCGATCTGTCTGGACTGGGCTGGAATACAAACAATGCCAATTTCCAGCACGCTTTAATCAGCAGTCGACATGCGCTACAGGCTAATCATCTATCAAACGGAGATTCAGGAACACGCTTTAGCTATCTAGGAGGAGACGGCAACATCCACACTTATGATAAACTCATTCTGAACAACATCAGAGATGAGCCTACTGATGAGGGAATTGCAGATCCTTATATCGACCCAGGTGACATTTCCATAGGCACCTTAGTTCCACGCCTAAATCCGTCTCACCTCATCAAGCCTCTTCCAATACTGGATGAAGGATACAGCGGAGGAACTCCCGTTATCGTTTACGGTCGCGGCTCCGAGCTGTCTTTGACCAGCCCTCGGATGATCGAATCAACTATCACTCAGCCGAACATTGTCGTGGGCGTTACAGGTGAATACTTTGAAATAGATGCGACTGGCTATGATTTTGCAGTCGGTGATTCTCAGGGGCCTGTCATGAGAAGCTGGACCTCTCCTGATGGGACAGAAATTTATACCATCCTAGGAAATAATAGTCTCAATTCATCCTCGCGCACGATTCATAACGATCTTTTTAACCAAACTGTTATCGATGCAGTTCAACCCTTCCTCGTAGACGATGGACTCTGTCTTAGATGGGTAAACAACCCCAGATTCGTATGGGATGGTTCTTCTGGTCAAAGTTTTGCAGATCGCTTCAACTGGCAAGGTAGCTCCATCTTCAATCAGTTCCCTAATGGCGATGATTACATGCAGTTCGATAGCGACACCAACGGAGGCACCTCTACTATTGATTTAGGCAATTCCAATCGCTCCATTGCAGGTATTTTATTTGCCCCCGGCTCAAATGGGGGATTCTCTTTCCAAAACGGAACCTTTCAGATTGGTCGAGGAGGCATCGGAAATTACGACCCGGATGACACCCCTATTCTCAATGTGAACATCGAACTCACTGACCATCAGCATTGGTATGCGGAAGGAGCGAGCGGCGTCAACTTAACCGGAAACTTGGATACAGATCAGCTTGTCGAACAGGAAACTATATCCTATCGCCTTGTTTTTAGTGGAACAGGAAGCCACACCCTAAGCGGAACCATTTCAGGTACCGGTGGCCTGACAGTCGACACCACCGGCACAGTCATCCTGGGAGGAACTGCCCCCCATACCTACAGTGCGGACACCTGGGTTTACGCTGGAACCCTTGCGGCCCAGAACACATCGGGCACTTCCACCGGCACTGGCACTCTCCGCATATGGGACTATGGCAACGTCCTCCTCAACGGAAACGAACGCCTCTCAGATACAGCACCTGTCAGAATCAACGGAGGAACACTTGACCTTGCAAGCTTTTCCGAAACGGTCGACACCCTCACTGTCCTCTCCTCTGGAACCATCACCGCCGGAACGATCAGCCCCTCCTCCACAACTCTCGAAAGTGGAACCATCCAGGCCGCGATCGCAGGAAGTGGCAGCCTCTCCAAAACCACCTCAGGAACTGCGACCCTCACCACTGCCAATACCTTTTCTGGAAATACGACAATCTCGGAAGGAACACTCCAGCTCACAGGGACCGCCAGTATCCATTCCAGCCCGCTCATCGATGTGCAATCAGGGGCATTCCTCGATCTATCTGGGATTTCCTCACCTCCCTACCCATTTCCTTCGGGACAGACCCTCAAAGGCACCGGCACTATCACCGGATCCGTCTCCATCGCAGGAACCCTTAGCCCGGGCAGTTCAGCAGGCACCCTATTCATTTCTTCAGGGAACCTACTCCTCGAAAGTACTTCTGTTTACGAATATGAAGCGGGCACAACCTCAGATCTCATCGATATGAACGGAGGGACAGCACATTTAGACGGCACCCTAGCTATCATTCAGGGCACCGGATTCGATATCAATAATACCTATACCCTCTTCACCAACCTCGCCTCCTCTCCCACTGGCACATTCAGCAACGTAACCGGCATCTCAGCCGACTTTACTCCTGTATTCGAATACAGTTCCGGAAACTATACCGTGCGCTTCGTGACTCCTTTCGAGCTCTTCCAACTAGAGAATTTTACTACCCAAGAAATCAGCAATGGCGATGCGGATTCCACTGCAGATTTCGATACCGACGGCTTTGATACCGCCACCGAATTCGCCTTCAACCTCGACCCTCGCATTGCAGATTCATTCCAAATTCCCAATAACGCATCCACCTCCTCGGGAACGGTGAACTTCTCTGTCGAGTTTGATCAGGATACCGATAAATATGACATCACTTATCTGGTCGAAAGAGACTTCAATCCTACCTTCAATTCCCCAACTATCCTCGTCACGATTACTGGTGCGAATGATGCCGTCGAATTGGACAGTGCTCAAGCCACCTTGGAACCTACCTCTCCAATTCGGAAAGTGACTGTTCTCGACTCAGTCTCATTGACCACCTCGACACGTGCCTTCTATCGCATCCGAGCGACTCAACCTTAGATCTTGTTTAAGAGTTCAGACGCTCGAATTCCTTTAAGGCCATCGCCACCACCTGGTCCATGTTGTAATACCGATATGTCGCTAGACGTCCTGTAAAAATCGTATCCTCTTCAGTTTCAGCAAGTTGCTTGTATTGTTGGTATATTTTCTGAGATTGTTGATTCGGAATTGGGTAGTAAGGCTCCTGATGGGGTCCCACATCTTCCGGATATTCGCGGACAATGGTAGTGTGGTCTGAGCTTTGCCCAGTCGCATGCTTTATTTCTACGATCCGAGTAAAGTCTTCGTCATTCGGGTAATTGATCTGCATCTCAGCTTGCCAAAACCCACGCTTACCAGAAATAGTCTCTCGCTCTTTAAGCGTTTCCGGACCAAAACTCTCCGGCTCAAATCGCACGCTCCGGTAAGGGAGTTTGCCATGACGATAGTTGAAATATTGATCGATTGGCCCTGTGTAAACCAACCTCTTAAATCGAATGCTCTCCTTAGCCTCTTCAAATGAAGTCTGGAGTCGAATTTCCAGCAAATCTCCACACGCTTCTATCATTCTCTCAAAGAGTCTTGTGTATCCCTCTTTAGGCAGGGCCTGAAATTCTTCTTTCAAATATCGATCATCACGATTCGTCCGGATCGGAATTCTGCCGCAAACTGAGACATCCAAGTCCTTCGGATCACACTTCCAATGTTTACGTGTATAGCCTTTGAAAAATTTCTCATAAAGTTCCCATCCAACCTGAGAGATGATTACTTCTTCTGAATTCACAGGATTCTCAATCGGCACTCTCTTTTGATCCAACCACGCTTGCATCTCTTCTGATGTGGATGGACGACCAATCAACTCCTCAAAAGTATTCAAATTAATCGGGAAGCTCCACAACCTGCCGTCCGAATATGACTTAATCTGGTAATCGACCGGATGCCACTCAGTGAACTGAGATAGGTAATCGATAATCTTATCAGAATTGGTTCGGAAATAGTGTGGCCCATACCGATGGACGAGAATTCCAGCCTCGTCGTATTCGTCATAACAATTGCCTCCGACATGATCACGTTGATCAATGACCATACACCGTTTACCCAGCTGTGTCGTCAACCTCTCAGCCATAACCAGACCAGAGAACCCCGCACCTACAATCAGATAGTCAACCGCCATAGTCAGATCACCCCAAAAAACAATCGACTCCCAGAAATGCACAACCCCCCTCTAAATCTACATTTAATTGTTTCACGTAGCATTTTATTTTGTTTGTTTTTGGTTAGTGAAATTATCCATTTGTTTGGCTCTGAGTGCTGCAGTTTTCTTTAGAAAATATTTCTTCGGTTGTAGCTCTACAGGTAAAACCCAATCTGTGATAATTAGATTTTTCCATAAAAGAGACTCTTGAATTACCCAGTCATTAAAATTCTCCGTGTTAATGGATAGATTCTTTGCCGACTTTAAATGTCGTCTATACTCCTCATGAGCCACAATTTGGTCTTCATCATCCCAGATCGCATTGACGACATCATGGTTACTAGCAGAGGCAATTTCTGTTGTTTTTAATATCAAAACATTTCTTGGGAAAAACTTTTTCTGCACCCAGTCTTTTTTATCTTTTCCTATCGGCCATGGACTTACCCAAAGACTATCTTGTAGTTTCCGAAATTGATTAGATCGAAGCCATCGTATGAGTTTTGTACGTAAGGTGGAGTCTTTACGTGGTAT
>JBCBYL010000025.1:0-26891 GCA_039815855.1 Verrucomicrobiota bacterium | reverse complement strand
TCGGCGACTTTGACCGGATCAAAGCCAACCATGGGACAGGAGTCGTATCCTAAGGCTTTAGCGGCATACATCAGAGTCATGCCTGCGAGGCCAGTGGAGCGGATTCCTTCATCCCGGATGAGTTGATGCTTTCCGTCGTAGAAGGGTTTGATCATGGGGCCCAGCATTTCCATTACGGGTTGAGGGGCGTGTCCCCAATACTGGGTGTAATCCGTCTCATGAGCGGTGAGGTCTGCACAGAGGATAAAGAGGACGGATGCGTCGGTGACCTGGGCTTGATCCCAGGCCGCGGCCCGGATTTGCTGGCGGAGTTCTTTATCGCGGACGACGACAAAGCGATAGTTCTGCATGTTAAAGGAGCTGGGACTGAGTTTGGCGAGGCGGATCAGCTCAGCTAAATCCTGCTCAGGCATGATGTGCTCCGGATCGTAGTGTTTAATGGAACGTCTGTTTTCGATGGCTTCAATGGTATTCATGGGGGGGATAGTTGGATGGTTTATGGTTGGATCGTTAGTTAGTTGGATGGTTTGATGGTTAGATTGTTGGGGGGTTAGTTGGATAGGTTAAAGCGGAGTAGTTGAGCATCTTCGATGGCATGGAGGGTGCTGTCAAAAGGATCTTTAATGGCAATGGAATCACCGTGAGTGAGGATCGCATCGCCGATCTGCACTTTTCCGGAAAGGACCTGAAGCCAGGTTTGCCGCCCCTTTTCTACCTGAAGAGGAAGCTGGCTGCCATTGTCTAGATGAGCATAGGCTGCCGAGGCATCCTGGCGGATTTCAATCGCAGATTCGCTGGTCTTTTTACCAGTCGGTTCGAGGACAGAAATCCATGCATTCTTCTTCGAAAAGAGAATACCGTCTTTCTTTTCATAAGCGGGCTCATATCCATCCTGATCCGGGGTGATCCAAACTTGAATGAGACGGGTGCTTTGATCGGCAAGGGGGTTGAACTCACTATGAATGACACCGGTGCCTGCACTCATGTATTGAACATCACCTGCGTTAATGACATCACCATTGCCCATGCTGTCCTCATGCTCGAGTGCGCCCTCAAGCACGAAGCTGATGATTTCCATATTCTGGTGAGGATGGGAGGGGAAGCCTCCTTTAGCCGCAATCCGGTCATCATTGATGACACGGAGGGATCCAAATTGACCGCGTTCCGGGTCGTAGAAGCTGCCAAAGGAGAAGGTATGTCTCCCCTTGAGCCAGCTGATTTCAGTTTTTCCACGGCCGGAGTCGGGATAGATGGTGTAAGGTTGGGTGAGAGTATTCATAGGGGGGATAGGTGGATGGTTCTATGGTTGGATGGTTCGATCGTTCTATTGTTAGATGGTTGGATGGTTAAATGATTGGGGATCTGACTGAGGCTTGCCTATTTTCATGAGCAGTCGGTAAAATTCAGCGCGTTCGGTCGTGGTGAGGGTGTCAAAAATGTTCTCCAGTCGGTCAGCGTGCTCAGTGAAGCTGGCTTCAATCAGGCGTCTGCCTGCCGAGGTAAGCGTGACGACTTGACTGCGCTTATCCTCCGGATGTGGCAGCTTCCGGACGTGCCCCGATTGTTCTAAACGCTGAACCGCGGTCGTAATCGACCCGCTAGTCAGGAGGACTTTCTCACCGATCTCACTCACGGCGAGATCGCCTTTATGCAAAAGCACCTCAAGCACGGCAAAGTCAGAGAGGCACCTAAAACCTGCATCTGTTATCGACTCTGTATTGAGTTGTTCGATGCGTTTAAAGGCACGCCATAGGACCAGATATAAATGCGGTCCCGAATAACGCTTCTTTACTTGAGTCGTTGATTTCATAGTAACTTGATATCAAGGTAATACAAGAAAGCTTGATGTCAAGTTATCTCATTGAAAAATATTTAAGTAGGGAGATGGATGAGGAAGTTCGAAGGAAGAACTATCCTTCGATGACTTCGATCGATTTGATTTCGATCCGAGTGGTGGGCTTTGACTTTTCGCCTCCGCCACCCATGACCGTAGGAGTGCTACCGATTTTGAGAAGAACGTCTTCACCTTCGATGAGTTGACCGAAGCCAGTGTATTGCTTATCGAGGAAAGGGGCGGCATCCAGACAGATGAAGAACTGGGAGCCAGCGGAGTCAGGATGAGCGGAGCGAGCCATCGAGAGGGTGCCACGGACGTGCTTTTTCTCATTGAATTCGGCATCGATTTTATAGCCGGGACCACCGGTTCCGACTGCGGGGTGATCGTCTTCTTTTGAGAGGGGGTCTCCGCCTTGAATCATGAAGCCTTTGACGATGCGGTGGAAGGCGGTGCC
Organism: Verrucomicrobiota bacterium; assembly: GCA_039815855.1. GTDB lineage: Bacteria > Verrucomicrobiota > Verrucomicrobiia > Methylacidiphilales > JBCBYL01 > JBCBYL01. The sequence goes on along the minus strand of JBCBYL010000025.1, from coordinate 24,600 downwards.
ATCATAAAAGCCGTCTTTGGCTAATTTGAGGAAATTATCTACAGTTTTTGGTGCAACATCGGACCAGAATTCGACCTTCATGTCACCCTCAGTGGTTTTGATTATGGCTTGAGACATCTTGAGAGATTGGGGACTGGAATCCTCACTGGCAAGAACGGATGCTGAAAGGAGGAGGGTGCAGAGGAGGGTGGATATCGGTTTCATCGGATGGATTGGTTGGTTGGCTAAGCGGCTTTCTTTTTGGGTTTCTTTTTTAAGACAGGTGTTTTTTTGCCTTCAATGGCAGCGGCATTGATCGAGACGGACTGGATATCATTACGGGAGGGGAGTTCATACATGATGTCCCGCATGGCTTCCTCGAGGAGGGAGCGGAGGGCGCGAGCTCCTGTGCCACGCTGAATGGCCAGCCTGGCCATAGCCTGATAAGCGTCCTTGGTAAAATGGAGGCTGACTCCATCCATTTCCATCAGGGTGATATACTGCTTGGTGAGGGCGTTTTTAGTCTCTTTGAGGATGGAAACCAGTTCAGCCTCGGTCAGTTCGGTGAGGCAGGCGACAATGGGGAGGCGACCGATGAATTCAGGAATCATTCCGAATTGTCTGAGATCTTCGGGCTCCGGGGTCAGGCGTAATTTTTCATTTTTCTCATTTTCCCCCTCTATTCCCTCTTTCCCCTTTTTCCCCTCTTTTTCTTGAGATGGTTTCGGATGAAGAGAGAAGCCCATGGGTGTATCCGTCTGACGCCTTTCGATGATCTGATCGAGTCCGACAAACGCGCCTCCGCAGATGAAGAGAATGTTATCGGTGCGGACTTGAATGTATTCTTGTTGAGGGTGTTTACGTCCCCCTTGCGGTGGGACGTTACAGACGGTGCCTTCCAGGATTTTCAGCAGGGCTTGTTGGACTCCTTCTCCGGAGACATCACGGGTGATCGAGACATTTTCAGTGGTGCGCCCGATTTTATCGATTTCATCAATGTAGATGATGCCCTGTTCTGCCCGGGTGACATCGTAATCTGCCGCTTGCAAAAGCCTGAGGATGATCGATTCGACATCCTCTCCGACGTAGCCGGCTTCGGTGAGTGCGGTGGCATCGGTGATACAGAAGGGGACATCGAGGACACGGGCCAGTGATTTCGCGAGGAGGGTCTTTCCTGATCCAGTTGGCCCGGCAAGCAGGATGTTGCTTTTATCTAATTCAATGGGGTCTTGAGCATCGGGATCAATGGGGCCACTAATCAGGCTAGGCACCTGATTTTGATACTTAATCCGTTTATAATGGTTATGGACGGCAACGGCCAGGGTTCGCTTGGCTGCATCCTGACCCACGACATGCTCGTCTAAAGCAGCGCGGATTTCGAGAGGCTTGAGGAGATCAGGCGGAGAGTGATGGTGCGAGTCCTCTTCAGCTAATTCCTTATCGATGATTTTCTGGCAGGTGTCGACGCAGCTGTCGCAAATATAGACACCGGGGCCGGCGACCATTTTCCTGACCTCGGCATGGCTCTTACCGCAAAACGAGCACATGGTGAGGTTAACTGATTTAGCCATCGGCTAGAAAGGAATGAGCTTTGTGATCTGCTCTATTCAGGTTTTGGCGCGTCGTCAGAGGGGTCCAATTTCTTCAGACCATCTGTCTTATTGGATTCGAGCACTTCATCGACCAGTCCATATTCCTTGGCCTCGTCGGCAGAGAGGAAGCGATCACGGTCTGTATCTTCCTCAATTTTTTCAAATTTCTGTCCGGTGTGGAAAGCCAGAATTTCGTTTAGGCGTTTCTTGGTGCGAAGGATTTCCTGCGCCTGAATGGAAATATCCGATGCCTGCCCTTGGGCGCCACCCAGCGGCTGGTGAATCATGATGCGGGAATTAGGGAGAGCGTAGCGCTTTCCTTTGGTCCCGGCGGTAAGGAGGACGGCGCCCATGCTGGCGGCATGACCGATACAGTAGGTCGCGATATCACAGGAGACGTGCTGCATGGTATCGTAAATAGCCATGCCAGCGGTGACGTAACCTCCTGGTGAGTGGACATAAATGTGAATGGTCTTCTTCGGATCCTCCATTTGCAGATAAAGAAGCTGAGCGGTGATCAAGTTAGCAATGCTGTCATCAATCGCAGAACCGATGAAGATGACGCGGTCCTTGAGTAATCGTGAAAACGGGTCCCACTGGCGACGTTCGCGTCCGGTCTCTTCAATAATCGTCGGCACGTAGACGTTAGAAGTAATCTGAGGACCGCGACTGTGGCTTTCCAATTCGAGTGGTGAATTTAATCCGCTGTAGAGTTTATCAATCATGTTCATAAGTTAGTTAAAGTCGGTGTATTGGCAAGAAGCTGATCGAAGATGTTTTAAGAAGGAGAAGATTTCGTTTTTGATTCGTTGAGGAGGAAATCGATGGTTTTACGTTTGAGGATGTCATCCTGCAGGCGTAGGAGTCCGCCATTTTCTTCCAGGGTTTTATAAATTTTATCCGGTGTGATCTGATACTGTTGGGCCATCATCTGGATCTCCATGGAAAATTCTTCCGGGCTAACCTCGATTTTTTCCTTCTGGCCAATTTTGTTGAGGATGAATCCTACTTTGACTCGGTCACGTGCGGAGCCTTGTGCATTCTCCAGGATCTTGGCCTGATTTTCTTCAATCATGTGATCAGGGATGCCGCGCTGCTGGTTTTCCCGAATGATGTCTTCAATGACAGATTTGGTTTCGCTCTCGACTGAGGATTCTGGGAGATCACAATTCACCCGTTCTTTGAGGTGGTCGACGATTTGCTGAATTTGAGCGTTTTTACCTTTTTGCTCTTTATCACGTCCAATGTTTTCTTTGAGACGCGTTTTGAGTTCATCGGCAGTGGTTTTGGCCAATTCCTGAGCGATTTCATCGTTGAATTCGGGCAGGACCTTCTCTTTGATTCCTTTCAGGGTCACCTGATAGACAGCTTCCTTACTGCGTAGCGCTTCTTGTGGGAAATCGTCCGGTATGGTGACGTTGACTTCCCGCGTTTGATCCACCTCGATTCCCACTAATTGCGGAGTAAAGTCTGGAAGGAAGGCCTGTGGTTCGAGGCGAAGCCAGAAGCCACTCTGTTCGGAGAGTGCTCCGGCATCTTCTGCCAGGTCTTTGACCGGTTTGCCGTCAATGGTTCCGGTAAAATCGATGATAACAAAATCGTTTTCCTGTGCCGGGCGAGGATCGATATCCTTATACTCAGCACGTTGTTCAAGCAGGTTTTGGATAACCTGATCGACGTCTTCATCTGTGGCTTCGGCATCGACAGGATCCACCTCGATCCCTTTGTATTCCGGAAGGGTGAATTCTGGAGCGAGGTCGACGACGGTGGAAAAAGAAAGGCTGAGGCCACGCTCGAATTGCAGGTCCTCAATCGATGGTTGACTGACCACATTGAGCTCCTTTTCTTTGACGGCCTCTTGGTACGCCTTAGGGATCAGGTTTCGTTTCGCTTCGGATTCGATTTCTGACTTATATTTCCGGGCCACCATGGCTTCAGGGGCCTTCCCGGGGCGAAATCCTTTAATTGACGCGTATTTCTTAAAATCGTTTAAAATCTGGGTGCATTCTTTCTCCACCTGATCGGGTGGAACTTCGATGGTCAAGCGACGACGGCATGAGGAAAGTTCTTCGATAGCAATATTCATGAACGTGAAAATCTAGTTCGTGAGATCGTTCCTGCAAGCAGGAACTCTGGACGCTTCCTTCGACCCCTGAAAGCAGAAGCAGTGAAGGAGGAGAAGAAAGAGGAATGAATGAAAGGAAGTGATCTATTCCTGACCGAGCTGGCGTAGCTGAACGCTGTAGAAGGAGCGTTCTTTGACCAGGATATCTGAAAGCACAACCAACTTTGCTCCAGGTTGGAGGACTCCGCGGTTGACGACTAATTCTTCCGCGAGCTGGATCGTTTCCATTGGATCATTACCGAAATCAAGATGATTGGGGCGGATCCCATAGTTTAGGGTAAGCCGGTTCACGAGGTTTATATCCGGGGTGAAAGCAAAGATGGGAGTCCAGCGCGGGCGCAGGGCAGCACAGGTGCGGGCGCTGCGTCCAGTTCTGGAGAAAATGAAGATCGCATCGGCCTGGATCTGATCGGCGAGGTGAACCGCAGAGGCGACGACCCGATGCCGTTCGTGATCAAGCTGGATCGATTCGTGAAAGCGGATATTACCGCTTCGCTCGATCCGGCTGGCAACCCGGTCGAGAATTTTCACACACTGAACAGGGTATTTACCAATGGTGGTTTCACCGGAAAGCATAATGGCATCCGCTTCCTCGTACACCGCGTTGGCCACGTCCGTTATCTCAGCCCGGGTGGGGACGGGATTTTCAATCATGCTCTCCAGCATGTGGGTGGCGACGATGACTGGCTTCTTTTTAGCGACACATTTTTTGACGATGGAGCGCTGGATGATCGGCAGTTCCTCGAAGGGGACTTCGATGCCTAAGTCACCACGGGCAACCATGACGCCGTCCGCAGCTTCGATGATTTCATCCATATTACGGACAGCAGACTGGTCTTCGATCTTAGCAATGATGTCGATGTGATTGGCCGCACCCTCGGCATCGAGTACTTGCCGGAGCATTTGGATATCATTTCCTTCACGGGCAAAAGACAAGGCGATGTAATCCACTTCACACGCCACACCGCATTTGACGTCTTCTAAATCTTTTTTGGTCAAGGCGGGTAGGTTTACTTTAATGCCGGGGAGGTTGATGTGACGTCGGCTTCCCATCGTTCCGGGGGTGAGGACTTCACAGTTCAGTTCCCGCTCATTTTTTTCACGGACGACCATGTGAATGACACCGTTATCCACGAGGACGACGTCATCGACATTAATGTCATTGATGAGGTCATCATAATTGGTATCGACAGAGCGTTCTTCTTCCGAGACGTGCCCCCGGACGGTGAAGGTAAAGGTATCACCTTCTTTTAGTTCCAGACTGTGATCGAGATCGCCGGTGCGGATGGCGGGGCCCTGGGTGTCCATCAGAATCCCGATCGGTTTTCTGATGTCCTTCTCGATCTTGCGAATCCGATCAACGATGGTGCGGACCCAGTCATGATTGGCGTGAGACATATTGAGACGGAAAACGTGAACTCCCGCATCGATCAATTGACGTAACATCGCTTCTGATTCGGTAGCGGGCCCCAGGGTGGTAATGATTTTCGTTTTTCTCACGATTGAGGTTTGGCATAGAAGCTAGAGTCGAGCAAGCTATTCTCGATTCAGGTCATGGAAGGGGAATTAAAAGTCGTTGGAACGCCTATCGGCAATTTAGAAGATTTATCATATCGGGCTGTTCGGATATTGAGTGAGGCGGATTGTATTGCTGCGGAGGATACCCGCCAGACGCGTAAGCTTCTGGATCGTTATGAAATTTCGACCCCCCTCATCAGTCATCATAAATTTAATGAGGCACAGCGCGAAGAGGTGCTCATCAAGCGAATGATGGAGGGGGAAGTGATTGCGCTGGTGAGTGACGCTGGGATGCCCGGTGTGGCAGATCCTGGGGAGCGGCTTATTCGTCAGTGTCAACAATCAGGAATCAACGTCGAGGTGATTCCCGGTCCCTGTGCCGTCATTCATGCGCTGGTGGCCTCTGGCTTTCCCGCTCTGCCTTTTGCCTTTTACGGATTCCTGCCAGTGAAATCAGGAGGGCGCAGGAAAGCAATCGAGGAAGCGGCTCAACGACCACATACCAGTCTCTACTTTGAATCCCCTCATCGATTGATGAAAACGCTCGAGGTCATTGCGGAGGTGATGCCAGAGCGACCAATCTGTGTCGGCCGAGAACTCACGAAGCTCTACGAGGAATCTCCCCAGGGAAGAGCAGGCGATCTTCTGGACTACTTTGGTAAAAAGACCGTGAAAGGTGAAATCACTCTAGTGATCTCAGCTCTGGACGGAAAGAGGCGGGGATAGACAAGCCATTGACAGCGAAGGAGATCTCGGGCATTTAATGAGGATGAATTTCTTGAGAATAAGCGGATTTCTGGCTTTGCTGGTTGCGATTCAGACTAGTCTCTCTGCGCAGGACGAATCCGCATCAGCGCCGATTATCGACACCGGTGGAGAATACAAAGAGCCAATTCCTGAAGAAGGGAATCCGCAGTATATTGATATTAATCCAGGCGGTGATGTTGCGCCGGTTGCGGTGACCCCGGAAACCAAGGTGATTCCCAGTCAACGGCTCGAGGAATGGGATCTGCCCGTGCAACTTGCCGATGGGTTCAAGATCAAAAAGGTCTATGACTTTCTCAATGACCCAGAGATTACCAAGGTGGGGCGGGAACGCTCACTGGAATATGAATTTCAGTATTTTAATCATGGAGCAGTGACCAAAGCTCAGCGCTATAACCGAGTAGGTCAATATTATGTCGTGACCTGGTCCTGTAAGGGAGATCCGAAAGAGGTCACCCTGCGTCTGGATTACCGCCAGGGGCTTACCCGTGAAAAAGTGACCACACTGGAAATCCCATACGAGGATGCGAAAGGGACCTACAAAGGAACATTCGCTGTGACCGGAGACCAGTATTACCTCAATGGACAGCTGCTATCCTGGCGAATTTCACTGGTGCACGACGGAGTCATCGTCGCACAGGAAAAATCCTTCGTCTGGTAATTCGCTATTCTGGCCATGGGCACAGGTATCTTTGATGTAATTCAACAGGGTGGGATCATTATGGGTCTCATCTTTGTTGCCAGTGTGATCGCTGTAGGTGTTTTCGCGGAACGGCTCTTCTTCTTTCATCGCTCTCAAGTGCCAGTGGGTGAATTCCTGAAAGGGATTACCGCTTTGATTAAGCAGAAGAAGTACGCTGAAGCATTAGATCGCTGTGATGAAGCTTACGGACCAGCGGTGAAGGTGATTCAATCTGCGTTGATAAAACGGGACATGAACCGGACGGAGCTTCGAGAAACGGTTACTGAAGTGGCTCAGCTACAAGTGCCACGTCTGGAAGCGAATCTCGGCATCCTGGCTACCATTGCCCATGTCTGCCCCTTGTTAGGATTGTTCGGGACGGTAACAGGTATGATTCAGGCCTTTATCGACATGAGTGCAGCGGGGGGAGCGGCTCCGGTAAATGAATTGTCCGGGGGGATCTGGGAAGCGCTGGTGACGACTGCTGGCGGCCTCGGCGTCGCCATCCCAGTCTATGTCGCCTACAATTTCCTCTCCTCAAGAGCAGCTCATATCGTTAGTGACATGGAGCGAGCTGGCATCGAAATTCTACATTTACTAGCTGAAGTGGAGGAAGAGAGCGGCGATTCAAAGAAAGAATCAGAAATTCCTAAGGATGTGAAGTCAGCGATCGAGCCTGCAGCGTGAAATTACGTCACCAGATCCGGCCACTTCATCAAACCATTGATATGACAGCGTTAATCGACGTTGTCCTGCTTTTGCTTATTTTCTTTATTCTGAGTTCTTCCTTTGTTCTTCAGCCGGGAATCGAAATCAACCCACCCCGCGGGTTACATACTGGAGTCAGAGAATCACGACATATCGTGACCATGACACACGACCCGGCCCTCATTTTTTATAATGACCGGGTGATCGAAGCCGAAGACCTTGTCGAAGAGTTCTATACGGTCGCCCATGAGACAGATGATATCAGTCTCATCATTCGAGCTGACGAGAGAGTGAGTCATGGGGAAGTGGTGGAGATCATGAACCAGGCGATTCAGGCAGGGCTCACCGTTATTATTGCCACCAAGCCGGAAGAAGAATGAACATTTACCGCTTATGGGAACAGGTGATGCCCGCGGAGAAGCGGTGGCTCGGAGTAATTATCTGTGGATCACTCTTACTCCATTTACTCGGTTTATTTATATTTGATGTCCGCCAGCCGGATGCCGGGATTATTCCGTTACGCCCACGGCAAGCCAGTCTGATGGTTCCAGGGGCGGGGTGGTCCGGGTTGATGCAAATCGATCATCACCTCTGGCTCCAATGGCAGGACCCGAGTGCGATTGCCATGCCGCGATCTCCTCTGCCTGATGTCCCCAAGCTGAAAGAATCACTTTCACAGAACTTAGAATGGAAATTGCCAGAGGAGATACAATCCCCGGAAGAAATCATTCTGGGCAAGGGCGAATCACTGGAACGTTCATTAGAGGAGGCTCTGAAGCCGGCAAGGGCCACGCCCGAATTTTCTCCGGTAACCACTCCTCCTGCACTGAGTGGAAGCTCAGTCGAATTCCAGGGCACACTCAAGCAAAGAGAGGTCGTCTCCGAAGGGAAACTCCCGAGGCCGTCCACGAGTGAAAGCCTGCAGGTTACGATCCTCATGGTGGGAGTGAGGCCGGATGGACGGGTCGATAGTGTCTTTGTCGAAGAAAGCTGCCGCGATGCTTCCATTGATCAGTTGGGGAGTCGGGCCATCCGGTCCTGGAGATTTGAAAAAACGCCTGAGAGTAGTGGAATCCAATTTGGACGTGCGGTGATTTATTGGGATTTCAAGGCACAGGAAAACCAGCCTGCGAGTTCGTCGGAAGGTTATAGCTTTTAGGTAAACCGTATGTTTAGCATCGACCTGGTCACTCTGTTTGATCTCTATTTGATTGGTTTCCTCGGTTTGGTAACCGGGATCTGGCTCTTAGCGGCGATTAAGCGGCGCAGAGATCATGAAAAAGAACTGGTGAAAGTGCAGTGCGCACACTGTGATCACATTTTTGGTTTTGATAATGGGGTGCGATGGGTAAGATGCCCTAAGTGTCATGCCGGAATGAAGGTGAAACCTTCATCTCACCCTCCTTCCTGATGAGGGAGCGGCTGTCATTAGACAAATAATTTATGGAAGCATCGGAACGTATCATCATCCTCGATTTTGGCTCTCAATACACGCAAGTCATTGCGCGTCGTATTCGTGAAGCCAAAGTATACTCAGACATTTTACCCTACACGACTCCAGTCGAAGAAATTAGGGCGATGAATCCGAAAGGATTGATCCTCTCCGGAGGGCCAGCCAGTGTCTATAGCAAGCAGGCGCCTATTCCCGATGAAGGAATTTTCGAGCTCGATCTGCCGATCCTGGGGATCTGCTACGGCATGCAACTACTCGGAAAATTTCTTGGTGGCAAAGTCGAGCGAAGTGCGGAACGTGAATACGGGCGGGGGACCCTCAAAGTCAAAGGAGAGAGTGCCCTATTCAAAGGGTTGCCTAAAGAACTGGAGATTTGGAACAGCCACGGTGATAAGTTGATTAAGCTGCCCAAAGGCTTCAAGAGCATCGCAACCACAGAGAACTCTCCGCACGCAGCAATCCAGAAAGACAAAATTCTGGGGCTTCAATTTCATCCTGAAGTCGCACATACCCCACGCGGAAGCAAAATCCTTAGCAATTTTGTCCATCGCATTTGTGGATGTAAACGAACCTGGACCACTGAGTCATTTATTGAGCAGTCGATTCAGGAAATCCGCCAGCAAGTCGGGAAGGAGAAAGTCATCCTTGGATTGAGTGGCGGGGTCGACTCCAGTGTGGCTGCCGCTTTACTTCACCGTGCCATTGGTAAGCAACTCGTCTGTATCATGGTTGATAATGGACTCCTGAGAGCGAATGAAGTGGCCAGTGTGAAGCGGATCTTTGCCAATGGACTGGGACTCAAATTAAAAGTGGTCGATGCCACCGATCAGTTTTTGGGTAAATTAAGTCGGGTGTCTGATCCGGAGAAGAAACGTAAAATTATTGGGCGTGAATTTGTAAAAGTATTCGAAGAGGCATCGCACGAAATTCGGAATGCATCGTTTTTAGGACAGGGGACGCTTTACCCGGATGTGATTGAAAGTGTTCCGATCGATGGGAATCCGGCTGCACTCATTAAGTCACATCATAATGTGGGTGGACTCCCTAAGCGGATGAAATTGAAACTCGTAGAACCTCTCAGGCAATTATTTAAAGATGAGGTCAGAAGTGTCGGTGAAGCACTGGGCCTGCCGAAAGAGATGGTCTGGCGTCAACCCTTTCCCGGCCCTGGATTAGCAGTCCGGTGTCTCGGACCCATGAGTGTTGAGAGACTCGACATCCTTCGGGCGGCAGACGCGATCGTTGTCGAGGAGATGAAGCTCTCTGGATACTACTATCAAGTCTGGCAATCGTTTGCCGTCTTTCTTCCCGTTAAGAGTGTTGGTGTCATGGGTGATGAGAGGACTTACGAGTACACGATTGCAGTCCGCATTGTCGAAAGTCTGGATGCCATGACCGCTGACTGGGCTCGGATACCGGGTGATATTTTGGCAAAGATTTCCAATCGAATTATCAACGAAGTCGATGGAGTGAACCGAGTCGTGCTGGATATTTCATCGAAACCACCAGCTACGATTGAATGGGAGTAATTAAGGTTAGTCGTTCCCGCTCAGCCAACCGGTTCTGGCACATCATCGACGAGCTCGATGATCGATCCTCTCTGACCACGGCAGAAGTGATTGAGGTTTTGCTCGGAAAGCGTGGATTTTCGGAATCGGATTCATCGAAATTCCTCTACCCGAAATTAAAGCATCTCTCTGATCCCTTTCGCATTCCTGATATGGCCCTTGCCGTAGAACGGATCGAGAAAGCACTGCGTCGAGATGAGCGGGTCCTGATTTACACGGACTACGATGTGGATGGTATGTCCAGCGGAGCCCTGCTTTATCGGTTCCTGGTTGAACTTGGGGCACAGGTTGAAGTCTTTATCCCTGAGCGCCAATCGGAAGGATACGGCTTGTCGCTGGAGGGGCTGGAGCACTCGCTGGAAAAGGGCCCCATTCAACTCATCATCGCACTGGATTGTGGAACCACCAGCATTGAAGAAGTGGATTGGGTAAAATCACAGGGCATCGATATCCTGATTATTGATCACCATGAACTAGCGGAAACGATTCCGGCCGCAGATGCCGTCGTCAATCCCCAGCGTGGTGAGACAGATCAGTATCTTTCGACGGTAGGCCTCATTTTTAAACTCTGTCATGCCTTCCTGAAAGCACAGGGTGACCCTGAGTTGTTTGATCTCAGGTCTCACATGGATTATGTGGCTCTGGGTACGGTTTCCGATTTGGTGCCTCTCGTCGATGACAACCGGATTATGGTTTATTACGGTCTCAAGCAACTTGGAATTACTCACCATATCGGGCTCCAGGAATTGATGCGGGTGGCTAAGGTGAGAAAAGTTCCTGACCCGTCTACGATTGGTTTCGTCATTGGCCCCAGGTTGAACGCCAGCGGGAGACTGACATCCGCAGAGGAGGGGTGGGAATTGCTCGTGACTCAGGATCACAGCGCTGCGCGCAGGATTGCTCAATCACTGGACGCCTTAAACCGGAAGCGACAGAAGATCGAGCTCGAAGCCTATGAAGCGGCAAAAATGATGGCCTCGGAAATGCAGGAAGAAGAGCGTTCTCATTGCCTGATTGTGGATTCGACGGATTGGCATCAGGGAGTGGTGGGAATCGTAGCAAGTCGCTTGCAACGTGACTATTATCTCCCATCAATCGTGATTACCGTCGATGAGGATGGGATGGGAAAAGGCAGCGCACGCTCGATTCCCGGTCTGTCCATGATGGAGGCATTACGCGCGCATTCGAACTATCTGAAAGCCTTCGGGGGCCACTCGATGGCAGCAGGTTTAGAGATAGAGCATTCCAGTGTGCCTGAATTCAGGAAAGCCATGAATCAGTGGTTTGCTGAGAATACCAGTGATAGTGATTATCAGGAAAGGTTGCTGGCTGATATGTCAGTTCCTGCTCAAATTTTGGATCGTGAACTTGCAGAAGGTCTTTCGACCATGGAGCCCTTCGGCCAGGGGAATCCCGCTCCTGTGCTGGTGGTAAGAAAGGTGAGAATGAAATCCCCGCCCCGCTACTTTGGGACCAAGCACATTAAATTCAAGGCGGTCGCCGATCAGAACACGTTCGACGCGGTGGGTTTTGGTCTAGGATCAGGGGATGTGCCAGAAGGACCTTTTGATCTGGCCGGCCATTGGGAAATGGACTCATTTACCGGGCGGCCCATCTTCCGTATTTCTGACTGGCGTTGGTAAATCGAAATGAAGGGTGGTGGAAAATTGAGTGCCTCTCTTTGGGAGGAACTGGGCTTTGTTGATCGTCTCGGGCTTCTCTTTCATTTTCCACGCCGCTATGAAGACCGGACCAAGTGGCAAGATCCCTTTTTAGCTGAAATAGGGTCACCCATTACGCTTCGAGGCGAAATCGGCGAAACCAAGTTTTCCCGTTGGCGAGGAGGGCGAATTTGTTTTGAAGCCTCACTCATTCCTGAGGGAGCCATCGATTCGGTGCGACTCTACTGGTTTAATATGCCGTATCTGAAGACGTACCTGACGACTGGGAAGGAAATCGTTGTGCACGGGAAGATTCAGTCCTACAAGCAGGGACTCAAGCTGACTCACCCAGAATTCGAGATGATTAAGCCGGGGGAAAATGATTTCATTCACCTGGATCGGATTACCCCCATTTATCCGCTGAGCGGAAAAGTGAAACAAAGACCACTCCGCACGGAGATGCATAAGCTCCTTTTCGATGATGAGCTCAAATTACCTGAAATTCATCCCGTTCCTGATGACCTGGTGGACCTTTCCAGCGCATTGAGAAATATTCATTTTCCCGAGAATGATCAGGCTTTAAGACAAGCACGCCGCCGACTGGCCTTTGATGAACTTTTCTGTATGCAAACAGTCCTGACTCGGAGGCGCCGTCTGGTGACCTCGATGACTAAACAGCGGCCAGAGAGGACCGACTCCTTCGTGAAACGATACCTCGATTCTTTGCCCTTTGAGCCGACTGAGGCCCAGCAGAGAGCCTTTCGCGATATCGAGGAGAATTTGGATAAGTCTTATCCGATGAACCGACTCCTGCAAGGTGATGTAGGTTCAGGGAAAACTCTGGTGGCTGCCTATGCTCTGCTTTTGAATGCGGAAAGGGGACTCGATGGTGCTCTCATGGCACCTACCGAGACCCTGGCTGAACAGCATTTCCAAAACCTACGAGTCCTCGAAGAGATCACAGGTATCGAAGTGATCTTATGGACAGCGAGCTGTAAGCCATCTGCGCCTGGTCAGGGACTGAGGCCGAGGATTTATGTTGGGACTCATGCCCTCTTTCAGGAAGGAGTCGACCTCGGTGATTTAGGCCTGGGTGTCGTTGATGAACAGCATAAGTTTGGGGTGTTACAGCGACAAAATTTTCTGAAGAAGGGGAATCATCCAGATCTACTGGTGATGACAGCGACACCTATCCCGAGAACGCTCTGCCTGACTCTCTATGGTGATCTGGATATTTCTGTCCTCAATGAACTCCCACAGGGCCGGAAGCCTATTAAAACTGTGATCAGGAAGAGGAAAGACCTCCATAAGGTCTGGGACTATATTCGGAAAACAATGAAGGATGGGCACCAGGCCTACATCATTTATCCGCTACTGGAAGAGAGTGAACAGTCTGCACTCCGCTCGGTGAAAGAGGCCTTTGCCGAATTGAAGGCTGAGTTCGGGGAGAATGAAGTCACCATCCTGCACGGAAAAATGAAGAGCGATGAAAAGTCGAAGAACATGGAGTTATTCAAATCAGGGCAGCGTCGTGTTCTGGTCGCTACTTCCGTGATCGAGGTTGGTGTCGATGTGCCGCAAGCGACGTTGATCGTCATTGAGCATGCTGAGCGCTTTGGGATGGCTCAGCTTCATCAGCTCCGAGGTCGTGTGGGGCGCTCCATTGAACAGTCCTACTGTGTACTGGTCTCAGACGTTAAATCAGATGAGTCTAAAGAGCGATTAGAGGTTTTAGAACAGACGACAGATGGATTCGTCATCGCGGAAGAGGACTTTCGACTTCGAGGGCCTGGAGATGTGGTGGGGGTACAGCAAAGCGGGTTGCCACGTCTGCGTTTGGCTCAAGTGAGCCAGGATATGGAATTACTCTCGATTGCCCGCCGTGAAGCAGAAATCCTCCTGGATGAGGACCCCCATTTAAAAAACCATCCTGAGCTGCGAAAGCGACTTTCTCACTTCGGAATGGAATTAGGGCCAGAAGTTGCTAACTAAGAACCTGTGAAGCGACTCTCTGCCATATTGATACTGGTCACCTTAGCGATGGCACTCATCTATTGGATGACTGCGGATGGACCGATCATCCCTGATCAGCAGGCAGATGAAACGCTTTTGGAAATTCCGGGTGTGACTCAGACTCAACCTCAGGAGGAGGAGCCGAGCCGAAATCTGCTTCTGCCGCAAGAGGCAATTGAAGCCGCCTCCCGCCCATCTGCTCCAGTGATTCCCCTAGAGCAGATTGAGCAGAAACGCACAGAACAATGGCAAAAGGTAGCCAGTAGAGGAATTGCCTCCCTGGTGAGCGTAGAGGTCATTCGAGAATTACAATCAGGTGAGACACAACCGTCGAGTATCGGTGTCAATTCAACCCACTGGCAAAGCTTGGGCTATGCTGGTGTGGGAAGCGGCTTAGTCCTGGATGATGGTCACTCGATCCTGACCAGTTTTGATTTAATCTCGGGGGCACAGACGATTTATGTCCGTGATGTTGCAGGAGGAGTGCAACTTGCATACCCGGTGGCAGCGGATTTACTCACGCGCTTAGCCGTTCTGCACGTCGATAAAAAAATGCCCGGTGAAGTGCGCTGGGGGTCCGCTATGGGAACCCAACTTGCCGAGGACGTCATGATTCTCTTCATGAAGCCAGATAGCGGGCCTCGGTATCAAATTGATACAGTGACCGGTATCGCCTACCAGCGAACTCCTGCTTTCCCGGGGATGGTGAAGTCATTGATTTCCCTGGAGGGAGAATCGAGTTGGAATCAATCAGCAGCACCTGTGCTGAATCGAAACGGAGAGGTGGTTGCTTTTCTGAATGCAATGGGAAGTGCAATCATGTCAGAGCAGATTGCATTTGTTGCGGATTCACTAATCCGGCATCGTGAAATGCGCAGGGCCTGGCTCGGTATTGAGTTTCAGCGCCTGACTCCAGACCTTGCCAAGCTATTCGCTAAGGAGACGGACAGTGGCTTTCTGGTCACTAAGGTTGATCCCGAGAGCCCGGCCAGCAGTTTGAATTTACAAGCAGGTGATATCATTACCTCTGTCCAGGGACAGAAGATCCTTAGTGAAGGGTTGATGCAAGCGATCCTGACCGAAGTGAGTCCAGGTTCCGCACTACGTTTAGTCTGGCAGCGAGACGGTCAAACTTTCGAAGATAGTCTTACCCTCAGTCTGCATCCGGAGAGTTTCTCCACCAGCGTTGCCTGGCCTGAAGAGGTCACATCGGCAGAACTCCCGCTTTCACTGATCGATCAATTCAGCATTGAGCCTAACGACGCAGGTCGCTTGACGATCTCAAAACTTGAGATGAAAGGGCTTTATGCCAGTGGCCCGGTTCCGATGGGTTCGGAATTGGTTTCGGTCAATCGAGTGCCAGTTGAAAGTGTAGAAGCATTAGATGAACTCAGACCCACCTTAAGTGAATCTAGCCAGATCCTCATCGAGCTCATCGGTAACGGAGTAAATCAATTCGTTGTCATCGAAAGGATCGAGAAGCCGCTTTAGCACGGTAAGAGGTGGTTTCTGATTTCATTGCGCGTGCCACCGCTTCCGCGCGCGCCTTAAGTCTTCTGTCAGATCCAACGGAGTAGAGGACGATACCGTGTCCCTTTGGGCGCACCCACTATTCTCAGGGTTCGCTCAGCTGTAATCGATGAGTGAGTAGAGTGGAGAGGGTTTGATTTTCTCCGCACCATTGAGAAAAAGAAGTTCGATGATGACCGCTGATTCAACCACTTCCCCACCTAACTCCTGAACTAGATCGATGGTGGCCTTCAACGTGCCGCCGGTCGCCAGGACGTCATCGACAACGAGAACGCGTTCGCCACTCAGCACCGCGTCCTTATGAATTTCGATGGTATTACTGCCATACTCTAAATCATAGCTGGCTTCGATCGTCTCCCAGGGAAGTTTTCCTTTCTTCCGGGCAATCGCCACTCCAGTGCCAAGCACGTAGGCGAGGGCAGAACCAAAAAGAAACCCACGGGCATCAATGGCCATGACCTTGTCAATTCTCATGCGCTGGTAACGGTCTGCTAAAAGTGAGATGGAAAGGCGGAAGAGTTGAGGGTCATTGAGAAGAGGTGTGATGTCTTTGAAGACGACCCCCTCAGAAGGAAAATTCTCAACATCACGCACTGCATTTCTGAGGCGATCAGTCGTGCTCTTGAGGTTTCCGATATTTTTGAAAATGTTAGCCATTGGTACTCGTAACGCGCTTACTCTTTTTCGGTTTGTCGAAATTGTCAATTTCCGCCTTCAATTTTTTTAAGCCACTATTCTGCAATTGACGTATACGCTCACGAGTTAAGTTCATTTTCTCACCGATCTCTTCGAGGGTAAGAGGCTTCTGGTCATCCATCGGGAATCGAGCCCGTAAAATTTTCCGTTCGCGATCATCGAGGACGTGGAGGACCTTCTTTAAGGTTCCTTTGAGACTATCATCACAGAGGATATCAATAGGGGTGACGACCTTCTCGTCCGCAATCAGGTCACCCAATTCTGAATTTTCTTCGTCTCCAATCAAGGTGTTTAAGCTGGCAGGCTTCATCGAGACGCGTTTCATCTGAGCAATCTTACGTGTAGAAATCCCTAATTCCTCAGAGAGTTCCTTGTTGGTGGGTTCACGTCCGAGTTCTTCGGTTAGCTGAGCAGTGAGGCGGCGCATCTTGGCTAATTTATCAACCAGGTGGACCGGTAGTCGGATGGTTTTGCTCTGGTTGGCAAGGGCGCGCTTAATCCCCTGCTTAATCCACCAGGCGGCGTAGGTGCTGAATTTCGTGCCACGTTCCGGGTCATAGCGTTCGACCGCTTTCATTAATCCGATATTGCCCTCCGAAATGAGGTCGACGAGCGGGAGACCGTAACCGGAGTAGTCTTGGGAGATTTTCACGACTAGACGGAGATTGGCTTGAATCATTTTCTCACGGGCCTTGGCGTCTCCTTTTTCAATGAGCTTGGCCAGGCGCTTTTCCTCCGCAACGGTGATGAGGGGAATGGAGCCTATTTCGCGCATGTAAGCTGCGAGTGGTCCGTCTTGATGAAATTCTGCCATATATAAATTGAGATACTAATCCGAGTAAGGCGTATAATCTTCTCTATGTTAGGGCAATGAGCAAGAAAAAGGGGGCATAAACGCCCCCTTTTCAATTTCTCTACTAAAGGTAGTAATCTTTCTAATCGCGCAGGGCAGCTTGTGCAGCTGCCAGCTTGGCAACTGGGACACGATAAGGTGAGCAACTGACGTAGTTCAATCCAAGTTCATGACAGAACATGACTGAGCTGGGCTCGCCTCCATGCTCCCCACAAATGCCGAGCTTGATATTGCCACGGGTGAGGTGCGCTTTTTCAATCGCGATTTTCATGAGTGATCCGACACCATCCTGATCGACGACCGCAAATGGGTTATTCGGAATGATTTCGCTCTCCTGATAGAATGGGAGGAAAGAGCCTGAATCATCACGGCTCATTCCGAGACCGGTCTGAGTCAGGTCATTCGTTCCGAAGCTGAAGAACTGAGCGTGCTCAGCAATCTTATCCGCAACCATACAGGCACGAGGAATCTCGATCATGGTTCCAACCATGTATTTCACTTTGACACCGGTTTCTTTAGCGACATCTTTAGCGACCTTGGTGATCAATTCTTTTTGCAGTGCGAGTTCTTTTTCAAATCCAACCAGTGGGACCATGATTTCAGGAGCCACTTTGATTCCAGACTTCTGGACTTGGGATGCGGCTTCGAGGATGGCTCGAACTTGCATCTCAGAGATCTCAGGGTAAACGATTCCCAAACGGCAGCCACGGTGACCAAGCATCGGGTTAAATTCCTGCAAGTCATGAACGCGCTTGGCGACGACCGCTGGAGAAACACCCAATCGCTTAGCGAGTGACTGCTGTGATTCAGCATCGTGTGGGATGAATTCGTGCAGAGGTGGGTCGAGAAGGCGGATGGTTGCCGGGCGACCTGCCAATGATTTAAAGATGGCGACAAAGTCCTTACGCTGGAAGGGGAGAAGCTTTTTCAACGCTTTGCGACGATCTGTTTCCGTTTCAGCGAGAATCATTTCACGAACGGATTCGATTCTCTCTCCTTCAAAGAACATGTGCTCTGTGCGGCAAAGACCAATTCCATCAGCTCCGAACGCAATCGCGTTTTCAACCTGATCCGGTTGATCGGCATTGGTGCGGACACCGAGTTTAGCGAGGCGATCCGCCCAGGTCATGAGCTGGGCATACATTTTGAACGTCTTACTGGAGGACGGTTTCTTCGTCTTCGCGATCAGGACCTGAATAATTTCTGATGGAGCGGTGGGAACTTGTCCACCGAAGACGTCACCAGTCGTTCCGTCGATTGAAACGAAGTCACCTTTTCTGAAGACTTTATCACCCACTGTCAGGGTTTGCTTATGGTAGTCGACCGTGAGTTCGGAAGCACCGCAGACACAGACTTTACCCATTTGGCGTGCGACCAGTGCTGCGTGGGAGCTGACCCCACCACGGGCAGTCAGAATCCCTTCTGAGGCCAACATTCCACGGATGTCTTCTGGAGATGTTTCGACCCGAACGAGCAGGACTTTCTCTCCTTTATTATTCATGGCTTCCGCTTCATCTGCATTAAAGTAGATTTGTCCACAGGCAGCACCGGGGCCGGCAGGAAGACCACGAGTGAGCTTGTCCGCATTCTTCAATTCTTTGGAATCGAAAATAGGGGCCAGGAGTTGGCTGAGTGAATCCGCAGGAATCCGTTCGACTGCATCTTTCCAGGTAATTAGTCGTTGGTTGACCATTTCGACTGCGATGCGAACCGCCGCCAGGCCGGTGCGCTTCCCGTTTCGAGTCTGGAGCATGAAGAGCTTTTTATTCTCAACCGTGAACTCAAAGTCCTGCATGTCTTTAAAGTGTTTCTCCAGTGTGTTCTGGATTTTCTTGAGTCCTTTGAAGGCCTCAGGAAGTTTCTTGGACATTTGGGCCACTGGCAGTGGAGTCCGAACACCTGCTACCACATCTTCACCTTGTGCGTTGACCAGAAATTCTCCATAGAGAACGTTCTCACCGGAAGCAGGGTCGCGAGTGAAGGCAACACCGGATCCACTGTCTTTACCCATGTTTCCGAAGACCATGGTCTGTACGTTCACAGCGGTTCCCCATTCATGAGGGATGCCGTATTTACGGCGATAAACGTTGGCGCGATCATTGTTCCAGGAACCGAAGACAGCGCCGATAGCGCCCTCGAGTTGTTTGCGAGGATCCGTCGGGAAGGATTTGCCGGTGCGTTCTTTGACCAGAGCCTTGAAGCGGACGGTCATTTCTTTCAGCGCATCCGCGTCGAGGTCAGTGTCTTCACCGTGCTCGTCGCCGAGGATTTCTTTTTTCAGTTCTGCGATCACGGTCTCGAAAGGCTCATGATCCTCACCTGGGCGTGGTTGCACACCCATGACCACATCACCGTACATTTGGATGAAGCGGCGGTAGCAATCCCAGCCAAAACGTGCATTACCGGTTTTCTCAATAAGACCGATGACGGTTTCATCATTGAGGCCAAGGTTGAGAATGGTGTCCATCATTCCAGGCATGGAATCACGTGCACCAGAGCGGACGGCGACCAGAAGAGGATCTTTAGGATCACCCAGCTTTTTGCCCAGTTGCTTTTCAATTTTTTTCAGAGTGGAATCGATCTCTGCGTCGAGAGTTTTTGGATACTTACGACCATTGTCGTAGTAGAAGGTGCAGACTTCAGTTGAAATAGTGAATCCTGGAGGAACGGGAAGTCCGATGCGTGTCATCTCGGCGAGGTTTGCACCTTTACCCCCGAGGAGTTCTTTCATCTTTCCGTTTCCATCAGCTTTTCCATCCCCGAAGAAGTAAACATATTTTGTTTTCTTAGAGGCAGGTTTAGCGGTTTTTTTAGTCGATTTTTTCTTAGTGGATTGTTTTTTAGGCATGTCTTAGTTGGGTTAGTGATTGTTACGAGCTAGCATTAAAGGGATCAGCCCAAATGCTGGCAAGTCGTAAAGGAATTATTATGTGCGTGCGGAGACTAATTGCTCACTGAGCTTACGCACCCGTTTGCTTAAAATCGTCGCAATACTGATCATAATATGGTTTCCAGCGACGGGATTGTCATTCAGGAATGACTTAATGGAGTCGCCGTCGATCTTCCAGATTTGGCTAAACTCCAGTGCACGGATACTGGCGCTGGCTTCCCCTTCATCGAAGACACTGATCTCACCGATCGATTCCCCTTCACCGATGACCCCGACGACAATGTCATCTTGCATCCCCTGGCGGCGCACTTCGAGTTTACCGGAAATGACAAAATAGAGGTGCGTCTGGGTATCCCCCTGACGGATCATATCATAGTCAGGTTGGACTCCCATGAATTGTCCATAGGTAGCAAGAAGATCACGGTCATCCTGACGAATCTCTTGAAAGAGGCCTCGATCTGGCAGGGTGGGGCGATTAAATTTTTCGCTCATGGAATGACCTTAGTAAGGATTCTCAATTTGATCAACGGAACAATCTAAGGTTGCGGACGGGTCTTCCAGGCTTTGCGCTGGAGTGAAATCAATTTCTTGATCCCTGACTGAGCCAGTGAGGTCAGCTGGGTCAGTTCCTTGGGGGTGAATGTCGCTTCTTCCCCGGAAGCTTGAAGTTCGATGTATTCTCCCTTGGAGGTCATGACTACGTTCATATCGACAGAGGCATCACGGTCTTCCGGATAATTGAGATCCAGGACCGGGACTCCTTCATAAATACCGACACTGGTAGCCGCCAGCCAGTCACGCATCGGGTTCTTGGTCAACAGGCCGGATTCTTTGAGCCGCTCGATTGCCAGCTTCAGGGCCAGACCACTGCCGGTGATGGAGGCGGTCCGGGTTCCACCATCGGCAGAAAGCACATCGCAGTCGACCCAGAGGGAACGCGGCCCTAATTGGTCCATATCGATAACCGCTCTGAGGGAACGTCCGATCAGGCGTTGAATTTCCTGAGAGCGTCCGTCGATCTTCCCCTTACTAATATCACGTGGTTTTCGACTATCGGTCGAGTAGGGGAGCATGGAATATTCAGCCGTGACCCAGCCGCCCGGGATGTTTTGAAATTTTTTCCACTTCGGGACCGATTCCTCATGACTGACGGCGCAGATGACGCGTGTTTCTCCACACTCCACCAGCACAGAGGCGAGGGCGTTCGGAGCAAAGTCCCAGGTAAAGGAAGTGGGGCGGAGTTGGTTCGGGCGTCGTGAGTCAGGTCGTTTCATAGAAAAACAATCAAACCACGGATCCGCCCACGCTCAAGCTTTGTCGAGACAAGTCACCCCGATCCGCCTATGTTTCACTACGGAGAGATCAACTTCACGCTTGGGAAGGATGTCCGGTAGCGGTCCACATCACGCGTGATGAGAGAGACATTCTCGCTTGTAGCATGGGCACCAATAAAAAAATCGGAGAGGGGGGCCGTTTTCGTTCCTCCCCGCTGCCGGTAGATGCGGAACGCCTGCGATGCGGAGATCAATCCGCCTTCGCTCCATGAGCTTCGGCGAGACAAGCCGAACTACGTTCGAACCCTGTCGGGGCCCGCGTAGGCTATGCCTACGCCCGACAGGATTCGAACCTGTGACTTTCAGTTCCGGAAACTGACGCTCTATCCAGCTGAGCTACGGGCGCGTGGTGGTAAAAAAGTAGGTCTGTGGATGCAGATAATCAATTTAATTCCCAGAGGGGACACGGGAGATAAATTCATCGGCCAGGTTGCGGTAGGCTTTGGCCCCGACTCCATCGGCATCGTATTGGAGGATGGTCTGGCCAAAGCTGGGGGCTTCACTGAGGCGAATCGACCGGGGGATGATACTCTGAAAGATGTGGTCAGGCAGGTGTTGATTGAGCTCCTTAGCCACTTGCTGGGAAAGGCGAGTGCGTGCGTCATACATGGTCATGAGGACGCCCGTGAGCTGGAGGGGGGCATTGATGGGGGGGCTCTGTAATTTCTTCATCAGGTCCATGATCTTGGAAATGCCTTCTAAGGCGTAGAACTCACACTGAACCGGAACGAGGAGGCCGTCAGCAGCAGCGAGTGCATTGGTCATTAAGATGCCCAGGGAAGGCGGGCAATCGAGAAAGACGTAGTCATAGGGTGCCGCATCCTTGAGCGGTTGCAGGACTTCCTTCAGCCGCACGAGCGGGTCATCGAGCCGGGCGATCTCCACTTCGCACCCGGCCAGATCGATCTCTGCCGGAATGATAAAAAGGTTGGGAACTAAGGTAGGCTGGATGCGGCTGAAGATATCGGTTTCTCCGACCATGGCACTGTAGATCGACATCCCTGGATCCACCGGGAAATTGACTCCGCTGGTGGCATTGGCCTGAGGGTCGAGATCAATGAGGAGAACGCGCTTGTCTTTGGCAGCGACGGAGGCGGCTAAGTTGATCGAGGTCGTCGTTTTTCCAACTCCACCCTTTTGATTCGCAATCGCAATGACCTGCATAGCCGAACAACAAAGCTGAAGCGTTTCAGAAAGTCGAGCCGATAACCACGATCAACCTTTTCTGGTTGGGCGAGGATCTTGACATCCGGTCAAAACTCATTATTTTCCAGCATTCGTAATTTGGTACATTCATGATCAAAGTAAAGGATCTTCAGAAGAAATACGCAGGTTTCGAGGCAGTTTGCGGTATCTCCTTTGAAGTAGAAAAGGGAGAGATCGTCGGGTTCCTTGGGCCAAATGGAGCCGGGAAGAGCACAACGATGCGCATCCTGACTGGCTACCTGCCGTCCACTGCCGGCGAAATCGAAATCGGTGGAATGAACCTGCTCTCCGACCTCCTGGCGGTGAGGAAGATGATCGGCTACATGCCGGAAAATGTTCCCCTTTACACGGATATGTCAGTTCATGGCTTTCTAGAATACCGTGCCGCGCTTAAGGGAGTTTCCGGTAAGGAATTGAAGGATCGGGTTCAGATCGTCATGAAGAAGTGCGGCATCGACACGGTTTCTAAAAAAGTCATCAGCAATCTTTCGCGCGGGTATCGGCAACGGGTCGGCCTGGCTGATGCGCTGGTCCATGATCCAGAACTCCTGATTCTCGATGAACCGACGGCAGGACTGGATCCGAATCAAATTCGCTCGGTTCGGGAATTGATTAAAGAACTAGGAGAGGAGCATACGATTCTCCTTTCCACCCACATCCTGACCGAGGTGGAGAGTGTCTGTAACCGAGCTATTATTATTAATCGCGGAAAGATCGAAGCATCGGATACGCTGGAAAACCTCTCATCGAAAGTTCAGGGCGGGTCACTCTTCCTGAATCTGAAAGGGAATCAAGAAGACCTCAGGAATGGACTGACCGCGTTATCGGCAATTTCAAAAGTGAATTTCCTCGAGACGGAAGACGGATGGAACCGGTTTGAATGCGTGAGCAAGCCAGGTGAGGATGCTTGCGCTCAAGCGGATGACCTTATCAAAGAGAAGAAGTGGCCCTTACGAGAATTCCGTAGGGATAAAGCGACACTGG
This sequence comes from Verrucomicrobiota bacterium, assembly GCA_039815855.1. Lineage (GTDB taxonomy): Bacteria > Verrucomicrobiota > Verrucomicrobiia > Methylacidiphilales > JBCBYL01 > JBCBYL01. Next base: position 1,043 of record JBCBYL010000025.1, on the reverse strand, counting down.
AAGATGTATTTGTGGAGTTAACCAAAGAATGACCAAAGCTTTCTTCGTCCTTCTGAAACGTGAGATTTCCTCAATGGCAGGATCACCCATCGCCTATATCATGCTGGTGGTGATGTCACTCTTTACTCTTTTCGTGATTTACGGAGCAGCGGTGAATCTGGAGCAGACGTCTCAAATGAACATTCTTCAGCTGATTTTCCGCAGCTTGCCGATCTGGTTTCCCATCCTGATCATGTCACCGCTGATCACCATGGGTCTATTCGCGGAAGAATATAAGACGGGAACGATTGAGATGTTGATGACCGCGCCCGTGACTGATCTGGATGTGGTACTTTCGAAATTCTCGGCGGCAGTGATCTTTTATTCTGCTCTCTGGATTCCGGCCTGGATTGATGTCATCGTTTTTCAAGTCCTGACCGATGGAGCTGCGCCGATTCATCTGGCCCATTATATCCTGACTTATGTGATGCTGATTTTGCTGGGAATGTTCTTTGGCTCGATGGGACTCTTTCTTTCCTCACTGACCCGGAGCCAGCTGTTAGCGGCCTTTCTGTCAGTGATTTCTATTCTGGTCATTTTCTTTATCGGATTATTGCGTTACCAGACGACCGATCCCTTTGTTGAGGATCTTCTGGGTTACATCCTGATTATTCAGCACATGATCATTTTCAGTGAAGGGGTGGTTGATTCTCGCCCCTTTATATTCTATCTCAGTTCAACCCTGTTGTTTTTAGCACTCACACAACGCGTATTGGCGGTCAAGCGCCTGAAAGCTTAGGATCAAGATGAGTAAAGCACCTTCTAAAAAGCAATGGCGCCTGAACCATTACATTAGTATTGGCCTCTTTATCGTCCTCTTTTTTGCCATCAATTTTATCGGCAATAAATATTACGAACGGAAGAACTTCGCTGGCCAGGCGTACACTGATTTAGGATCGTACTCCCCATGACCGGTCAGGAAGTAGACGGTTGATTTTTCACCACGGGTTAAGCTGTCGATCGCTTCCGTAATTTTCTCCTCAGCCAGGAAGCTGGTCAATTTA
>JBCBYL010000026.1:0-26579 GCA_039815855.1 Verrucomicrobiota bacterium | reverse complement strand
TTCTTTAGGGGGCGGAGAGATTGGATTGGAGATAGGTTTGATTCAATGAGCGTGATGGAATAGGTTCAGAGGATGACGTTGGAAGAGCTATTGAAGGAGGCGGGGGAAAATGAGGTGGATGCGAGTGTTCACGTTCAGCTCGTTCACGCTAAGCAGTCCAACACCCAGACGGGCAAGCCCTACTTTGATCTTGAGATTGCGGACGCGAATGCCTCAGCGAAGCTGAAGATCTGGTCAGAGACGCCCGCTTTTTCTTTATGTGAACGCTTGAAAGGCCAGGAATTCATCGAGTTAGAAGGATATTTCTTCCGCAATCAGTACGGATTAAACATCAGCCGCCCTCAAGCGCGCCTTTTGGGAGATGATGAAATTCAATTTCTTTTAGCCGGTACGGAAGAAAGCCAGGCAGCAACAGAAAGAGACTGGGAATATCTGATTCAGCTTTTCGGTCAGCTCGATGACCAGAGGCTCAAGGTGATCACCCTGCAATGTCTCGGTGAGTATGAGGCGAAGTGGAAAAGAGCTGCGGCGGCACGTAGTTACCATCATGCCCGCCGGGGCGGACTACTCGAGCACACGTCCTCGATGTTGCGTGCAGCCGAAGCGGTTGCCCCGCTCTATCCGGAAGTGAGTCCTGAACTTCTGTACTGTGGAGTTCTTTTTCATGATGTTGGCAAGCTTTGGGAAAATGATTATCCCGAGCGAGGCTTTGCCAGCCAGCCAGCCCTTTTTGGTGAAATGTTGGGCCACATCACGATTGGCATCGAAATCGTGAATAAGCTTTGGAATGTGGCCAGGGAGCAGAATCCGGAATTATTTAGCTCCGAAGTTAAACCCCCGTCTGAGGTCTTACGGGAGCATTTGCTTCACCTCATCGCTTCCCACCATGGCGAAATGGCTTTTGGTTCTCCTGTGACACCTCGTACCCCGGAAGCTTGGCTCCTTCATCACATCGACAACATGGATGCGAAGATCGAAATGCTGCGATGCGCCTACCGTGAGAAAGAAGAAGTCGTCCCGGGTCTCTATGAGAACCGTCGGCCACTCGCTGGTATGCCGGCTAAGCCGCTATCAGAATACTGAGTCGTTACTGGCTGAAGACTGAATCGAATGCGGCCGGATTCGGAGCGAAGTTCAGATCGCGCACAAATTCAGCACCTTCGGTGGCGCCGTGGACGCGATCCATTCTGGAATCTTCCCACTCGACCGATAGAGGCCCTGTATAAGCGATATCATTTAATGCCACGATGACTTCTTCAAACTCGACATCTCCACGACCCGGAGAGCGGAAATCCCAATAGCGACGGGGGTCCCCAAAGTCTGTATGCCCGCCAAAGACTCCGGCGTCTCCATTACTATGGCCCCACCAGGCATCCTTCACGTGGCAGTGATAAATGCGGTCTTTAAACTGGTAGATATATTTGATGTAGTCCACACCCTGATATCCCAGGTGAGAGGGGTCATAGTTAAATCCAAAGCGTGGATGGTGATTCACCGCTGCTAAGGCACGCTCAGCACTGGCAATGTCGAAGGCAATCTCAGTGGGGTGAACTTCCAGAGCAAAGTCGACATTTTCCTCTTCAAACACATCTAGAATAGGGATGAACCGGTCAGCAAAATCCTTATAACCGTTTTCGATCTGGTCAGGTAGCACAGGCGGGAAGGAGTAGAGGAGAGGCCAAATCGAGGAGCCCGTGAAGCCATTGACGACGACTCGATCCGGTGCGCCGCCGGGACGTGCATTAAAGAATTTCCGCGCTGCGCGAGCGGTCTGCTTCATTTCTTCAGCGGCGCGCTGGCGGACGCCCTCTGGATCACCATCTCCCCAGATGGCATCGGAAAGAATTTGCTGATGCCGCGCATCAATCGGATCACAGACAGCCTGGCCGACGAGGTGGTTACTAATGGCTAGGCAGTCGAGGCCATTGTCTCCCAGAAGTTTCCAGAGATGAGGAATATAGTCTGGTTCATTCAGTGCCTTAGTGACATCGAAGTGATCTCCCCAACAGGCAAGTTCCAGGCCTTCGTAGCCCATCTTTTTCGCGAGAGGTGCCATTTCAGTAATAGACAGGTCAGCCCACTGGCCGGTGAACAGGGTGATTGTGCGTTGCTTCATAGTTCGTTCTTTTGGTGTAGTTATTAGGTTATCGGTTTTGGTTTATTAACAGTTAAAGCGTTTCTATGTCCATGATGGGTTTGATCCAAATGTTTCGAAATTCGATGGCCTGACCATGGTCTTGAATTTTGAATGAGCCGGGTTGAGTGAGATGGGTTTGTTTCCGGCCTTTTTCAGTATTACTGGTGATCTCGGGAATTTCCTGATCATGATGGATCAAAATGCCGTTGTGTCTGACGGTGATTCTTGGGTTTTCGGTGATGATGCCGTCTTGATTCATCCGGGCGGCTTTAAAGGTAATATCGTAAGTCTGCCATTCTCCTGGTGGAGCGCTGGCGTTCACTTTAGACGGGGAAACTTTATAGAGTGCACCGCATTCACGCCAGCCGGATTCAAAACCAAAGGAATCGAGAATCTGTACTTCGTAGATGTTCTGGAAAAAGATGCCGCTGTTTGAGCGGTCCTGGCCCCTGGCCTTCGGGAGATAGGGGAGCTTGAATTCGAGGTGCAGTTCACAGTCGAGGAATTTTTGGCGGGTGAAGAGGTCTCCTCCTTTTTTGTTTCCCGACTTTTTCGGGTAAACGGTCATGATGCCATCCTCACTGATCTTCCAGGTGGGCTCCTTATCAGGACGATGCATCCATTGCTCTAGTGAATTCCCTTCAAGAAGGGTAATGGCTCCTTCAGGTGCTGCTTTCCCCAGAGTGGGTGAGGCCAGCGTTGTTTTCTCTAGTTTGAACTCAACCTTCCCGTGTTTCTTGTCTGTGATTCCACCGGTCAGAGAGTCGGCTGTTATTTCAAAAAACCAGTCTCCTTTCTGGATGGAAAGTTGATCAGAATCAGCTTCAAATTCTGCAGAGACAATCGGCGGGGTGCGCCGGTGGAATGCGTCGAGGAGTTGGACCTCGTAGCGATCCCCGCCCAGACCGACGACGCGGGCTACGAGGGATGGATTGTTCTGCCAAGAACTTTTCTGAGGAGGATGAACCCACTCTCCTGCCCACATTCCCATGTAGGCAGGAGGGCTTGCCTGAATCGGCAAGCAACAGCAGGTTAAGAGAGAGAAGGCCAGAAGGCCTGTCCCTCGTAGGCGTTTTATTATACGACGGGTGTCCAACTTCCGTTCTCCTTACTGGAGGCGACTGCGGCATCGATAAAGGACAGTCCGATTCTTCCATCATGGACATTGGCATACTTGCTGCCGTCGCAGGACCAGGCTTCGCCATTTTTCCAGGCACGCACGTCTGTTTCAAATTCACGGTGCAATCTGGCATAGGCATCATGAAAGGCTTCGACGTGACCACTTGGGATGGTGGGTTCATTCATGATCTCATCCGGGACCTCTCCGAGGAAGCCGTCCTGGCCGGCAAAGGCAGCGCGATAATAATGCCGATCCGGCTTGCCGGATTCTGAAATCATGACGAGTTCAGAATTTTCCTGGCTCCAAGTCAGGGTTCCTTTTTCCCCAACGACTTTGATGCCGAGGTCGTTCTTATGGCCGTGGCAGATTTGTGAGGCACGGACAAGGCACTTACCCCCATTACTGAGTTCACCATAGACAGTAAAGTGATCGTCAATCGGGCGTCCTGGAACAAAGCACTCAAGGTGAGCGCTGACCCGGTCAATTTCTAAACCGGTCACATAGCGAAGTTGAGTGAGAGCATGAACTCCGATGTCTCCACCGCAGCCGGAGGCACCGGCGCGCTTTGGATCGGTTCTCCAGCTCGCCTGTTCCTGCCCGGTGTCTTCCAGCTTTTCCGCGAGCCAGCCTTGGAGGTAATAGCTATCGACCCAGCGAACTTCACCCAGGAGTCCGGATTGAATAATCCAACGTGAAAAGCGGGTACTCCAATGTCCGAGGTAGGTATGGGCCACGGCAAAGGGCAGCTTGGTTTCCTCTACCTTGGCAACGATCTGCTTCGCTTCATCCAGATTCAAGGCAAGCGGCTTTTCGCACATGACCGGGATACCTGCTTCCAGCGCTTTGATGGCTGGATCAAAGTGAACAAAGTTCGGGGTGACAATGACGACGTAGTCGAGCCTCTCTTCAGCAGGAAGATCTTTCTGCGCGTTGAGCATCTCGACGTAGCTGGGATATCCCTGCACGGGATAAGCCCAATTCGCGGCTTCATCCATGGCGACCTGTGGGTCCGGGTGTAAAGCGACCGAGGTAACGCGGCGTGTTCCATCCATATGGATGGCTTTCTGGTGAGGTTTAGCAATGAAGGCGGCTCCACCGCCTCCAATGAGTCCGACTTTAAGTGGGGTTTGTTTGTTGCTCATAATACTTTCTATACGGTTTCAGTCTTGTAGCCACCTTGCTTTCTATTGGCAAAGTGGAGAGTAAGAAATATGGAAAAGATAATGACGGCGAAAGGAGCCAGATAGCGGAATGCGATCCGTCCTCCATAATTATCAGCCGAGTTGACCAGCTCAGAGAGTTCGGAGGTATCAAACCCCTCCGGCGCATTTTGGATGGCTGAGCGGAGGGTCACGGCGGTGGGCTCTGGAAGGGTGCCTTCCTTGGTATAGGATTTCAGCGTCTCGTTGGCTAAGGTCACTGCAGATAGAATCTCCTCTTTACGCACTTCAGGTGCTTCTTGAGCCAGCCGAGGATACTTCATTTGGACTTCGCGTAAGAGGCTGACTGTTTCTTCCTGATGATCTTGCTCGAGCTTTGCGTTGAAATAGCCGTCGGCAATTTTTCCGACCGCAGGAGAGGTGATGACCCCAACGGTGAGCATGCCAATTCCCCCCATAAGCGCGAGGCCGAGAGAACCACTTTTCGGAACAAGCTCTGCCGTGATGCCCAACATGGTTGGCCAGAAGAAACAAACTCCAAGGGCAAAGAGGGTTGCTGAAGCAAAGGCACTGACAGTGGATTCTGAAAAACTAAACCAGTAGAGGCCAGCTCCAGCTAAAACGGATGAGACCATTAAAATGGCAATGGGCGAAAAACGTTTCAGGAAGGCTCCCGCATTAAAGCGCAGAACGGCCATCAATCCGTTGATGTAGGCCAGAACGAGAATGCCATGGATGCCTCCTGCTTCGAGGACCGCCGGGATCCAGCGGCCTGGGCCCAGCTCCAGTGATGCCGTAATCGCCATGCAAAAAAGAAGAATCCAGAAGAGAGGGCGGGAGAAGGCACCTTTGAGCATGCCACTAAATGTGATGCCCGCAGCTTTGCGTTCCGTGGGAGGGAAAGATTGCCCGAGGAAGAGCCACCCGTAAATCAGGGTCGGGATGATGATGAGTGCAATCTTCGTTCTCCAATCCCCCAGCCACTCAATGCCAGAGGAAGCTGCAATTTCTCCCAGAAGGAAAGAGAGAACCCCTCCAATCACGATGCCTCCCGGGAACCAGACATGAAAATGGTTGAGCTTTTCTGTTTTATCATTCGGATAAAGCGTCGCAACGAGTGGGTTACAAGCTGCTTCAACCGTGCCGTTGCCTAGGGCAAGAATGAGTGAGCCGGCAAAAAGCATTTCATAGCCACTGGCGGTGATCATGGTCAATGCTCCGGCGAGATGACAGAAGAAGGCGAAGCGCAGCAAATTCTTTAATCCGATCGCGTCACAGAGAGGTCCCAGGATGATCATGGAAACGGTAAACCCCCAGATCGCAGCTCCACCGATCCAGCCCACATCCGTATTGCTTAATAGAAATTCATTTTTGAACGCTCCTAAAGAAGCTCCGACCACGGCAAAGCAGACTGATGTTGAAATCAGAGAAAAGCAGCTGGCAGTGAATAAGCGCGACTTGTCGGCCGCAGGTGTTGAATCAGTAGTCATAGTTTTAAGCACCAACAAATTGTGGTGATGGTTTTTGTTTTGCAATTCCAGTTGGAGGTTGGTGGGTAAAGCGAAGCCGATACCGGCGGGGCGTGATTTTGAGTTCGTTCCGGAAATCTCGAGTCATACTGGTTTGATCACAAAAACCACACTCCTGCGCAATTTCAGAGAATGACTGAGTCGTTTTCTGTAGCGCCTGGCAGGCCGCATTGAGTCTGACTTTCTTGATATATTTGATCGGCGTGATGCCAAAGGTTTTGCGAAAAAGACGTTCCACGGAGCTAGTCGAGGCTCCGGTCAATTCGGTTAAGTCAGAAACACTGATTTTGTCTCGATAGTGATTCCGGATAAAATCTACGATCCGGTGCATCTCCGGGTGATCGCGATATAATTCATCCGTGTCTCTGGTAATGCGCGTTACTCCCGCTACTCCAATCACCTCCCCAGCGGTCGTTCTCAGAGGAATCTTAGTCGTAGAGAGCCAGTCTAAACTATCTGCGGTGGGAACAAGCTCGACCTTATTGATCAGGGCTTCACCACTATCGATGACGCTTCGATCATCCTGGGTGAACTGGTCAGCTAAAAAGTCAGGACTAAAATCGTAATCTGTTTTTCCAATCAGGTTGCGAACCGTTCCGGCTCCAATATTGACGGCAAAATCGTGATTCGCGGTGATAAAGCGGCTTTCCTGATCTTTGACAAAGAAGTAAGCATCAGGAATTTGGTTCCAGAGAGACTCCATGAGTTGGCCCGGTGCAAGTGAGGCTAAAAAGCCTTCTGGATGGAAAGTCGTATTTCCCATTAGTAAGACGGAATATGTCAATTTGATCCTAATCGGTCAACCGGAAAATTGACACCTCGGAAAATATAGCCCGCATACATCATTAAGAACATTGATAATTATAAGCATCCAGCTGAGTTGTGATCTCGTTATTTGCCGCTCTAGAAAAATAAAATTGTCTCAAATGATAGTTTAGGGGTGACGAAAATTGTCAAATAGATGTTGGTTTTTGGGTTGACGAAATCTATAAAATTCACTAATCCTTTACCCTCAATGAAATTACTAGAGTGGTTCAAAACAGAGGTGACCGGTCCAGTTCTGGGCTTTGTCGTGGTACGAATTTGGTTGGGCGTCCGCGCTTTACAAACGGGTTTAGAAAAATTTGGCGGGAAAAAGGAAATAGAGACCCCGATCATCGTCGACGGGGAGCCAAATACTTATGGTCTGGCCGAGGTTTCAGACAGTAAAACTTATAGCTTTGAAACCTATAATGGAGTTCCCGCCGCACTTCGGTCTAAATTTGAAGCGGAGCCACTTATTCCGAGTTGGGGATTAGACATCTATGACCAAATTCTCGGACCGGCCTTATTATTAGTAGGTGGGTTTCTTCTCCTTGGGATCGCTCCTAAATTGACCCTCTTAGCGATGGCGCTTCTGTATACCAGCCTGACCTTTGGATTAATCCTGATTGGACAGGATGCAGGAATTGCATGGTTGGGAATTCATATTATTTTGAATGTATGGGCACTACAGAACGTCGAACAGATCAGATTAGCACTATGGAACAAAGCATGAGTCAACTTCCCACTTCTCCGAAAAACGACTTTTCTAAATTAAGTCGGAGATCATTTGTGCGCGCCGGAGCGGGTGCTAGCGCTGGATTAATCCTTGGTGCGCCCTCCATCTTAAAGGCGAAAACCGATCCCGGCGCCGCTGAGCTCAAAGTGGGCTTTATTGGCTGTGGTAAGCAGCACGAAGTTCTCTTTGCGGCCATGAAAGAGATTCCGGGTCTCCATTACGCAGCGGTCTGTGATATTATGAAAGACCGCGTAGGCGGGGCCTTTGGTCGGATCCGCAGTGCCTTCGGCAATAGCCCGGCCCGTTACCTCGACGCGGAGGACATGCTCGAAAAAGAAGACTTGGACATCGTCTTTGTCGCTACCCCTGACTTTTGGCATGCGCCGCACACTGTGATGGCACTCAAAGCAGGGTGCCACGTTTATTGCGAGAAAATGATGGCTGAGAGTTTGGAGTCAGCACGTACGATCGTCCAAGCGATGGATGAGAGTGGTAAGCTCTGCCAGATTGGCCACCAGCGGCGAAGTAACCCGCGATATCAATTTACCTTGGACTACCTGATCAATGGCGAGAAAGTCTGTGGTCGGATCGTCAATATGAATGGCCAATGGAACCGGGCGGTCAGTTCCTCGCAGGACATTCAGGCAAAAGCATCGATTCTTCCCAAAGGAGATGCACTCAAGCGCTACGGATTTGATCGCGGAGCAGAGGGCTCTCTCACTGAGGAAGAGCTACGCCACCGCTTTTTGAACTGGAGGTATTATAAAGCGCTCTCTGGCGGCCCTATTTCGGATCTAGGAGCACACCAGATTGATATCTTTAACTGGTTTATCGGTTCACAGCCCAAATCAGTCATGGCCTCTGGCGGACGAAATTTTTTCAAAGACAGGGAACACTTCGATAACGTCATGTGTGTCTTCGAATACGATACTCCAGAGGGGGGTGCGCGTGCGTTTTATCAAGTCCTGACCACCACCAGTGCAGGCGGAGGTTATTTTGAATCATTCATGGGAACCGAGGGCACCATTGAAATTTCTGAAAGAGACGCATACACCAATATTTACCGTGAAGGTGGAGCAGACCGCAGTTGGGATCCTCTGGTGAGCAGGGGAATCCTCAAGAAAGTCTCTGCAGGAGTCAGTGCCGGTGGTGATGATGCCATTGCGGCCTATGAGTCAGCGCCGCCGGATAAGTTTGCCCTGCCAGGCGGCTTGACCAAGAAGCCTCACACTCCTCACGTCGAAAATTTCGTAGCCGCAGTGCGCGGCGAAGCTAAGTTGAACTGCGACGCTCGCCACGCGCTGGAGTCAGAAGCACCCATCTATTGGGTGAATCCGGCTGCCGAAGAAAATACAACCATTCAGTTCACGGAAGAACACCTCCACACATGAAAAAGTTAATCACCCCCTTTTTAGTTCTGGCGCTTGTTAGCGTTGGATTCATTCAAGTGGCCAGCGCGCAGATGCAGTTGACCACGGAAATCCCACCGGAGCAAATTGAAGGCACTCCGATGCCGATTAAAGCCCCTAACCTCCTGCCTGCTTTGAAAAAGGCCCCCACTCTTTCCGTCCCGGAAAATACGGCGCTGCTTTCCAAAGGGAAGCCTGTCACTGGTAGTGATGATTTCCCTATCATTGGAGAGCTGGCCTACATTACCGACGGTGATAAAGAAGGTGGAGAAGGATACTTTGTTGAGCTCATCGATGGAGTGCAGTGGGTCCAGATCGATCTCGAAGAAACCAAAGAACTTTATGGAATCTGGGTCTGGCATTTCCATAGCCAGGCGCGCGCCTACTACGATGTCATTGTCCAGGTCTCTGATGATCCTGAATTTAAAACAGGGGTCACTACGCTGTTCAATAATGACGTTGATGACAGCGCAAAACAGGGTAAGGGATCTGACCAGCCTTACGTAGAAAACCGTTACGGCAAGCTGATTGATGCCAAGGGGACCAAGGCGCGTTATGTCCGCCTCTACAGCGCAGGAAATACTTCCAACGATATGAACCACTACATCGAGGTAGAGGTCTACGGAAAATAATTTTCTGGAATTCTCATTGATTAAAAACGCATGAGCTCATTCTGGCTCATGCGTTTTTTTATCGCTGATGTCGGTGAATCTTAATCAACCCAAGAACACGTGATCGCATTCTCAGAGTGAGCCATGTAATGTAAACGTTAGTGATCTCAGGTGCATTACACATCATGAAGGGTTCGATGGGGCTTTATCTCGCTGCCCTCATCTTCGCTATTCTGGTGGGGGGGTGGTTTCGATTTGCTCAGCTAGGTGAGCGACCGATGCATGCGGATGAGGCCACCGGAGCTAAAATTCTTTCAGAGCGTCTGGAGTCAGGAGACTATTCCTTCGATCCGACTCACTTTCATGGGCCTTCTCTTACCGCTCTTGCGTCTATTTGGTGTTCGCTCGCAGGTGAGGACTCCTGGGAGGAGCTCACTGCTAAACGGCTCAGGATGTTCACCGCCATCTGTGGCATGCTCGCAATAGGATTGATCGCATTTTTCGGTCTTTTCGGCATGGGGAAGTGGAGTCAGGTATTGGCGATCAGTTTCGGTGCGACATCACCTTTCCTGGTTTATTACTCACGGATGTTCATCCATGAGTCTCTCTTACTTGTCTGCACGGCAATTGCCGTCTTTGGGTGGCTGCTGGTCAGCAGAGGAAAACATCTTGTTGCCGGAGCTGTGATCGGAGGAATGGGCTTAGGGGTGATGGCCGCTACGAGAGAAACCTTCATTATCACCTCCTTGGCCTGGTTCGTTGCCCTCTGGTGGCTGACATCCAATGGCCGATTGCCTCAGTTCTGTCGGCGTTCGCTGCTCATCGGAGCGGGATGTTCACTCGGGGTCATCGTTTTGTTTTATGGCCGTGACTTGCCCGCTCTAGTGCAGACTTATTTTACATACGAGGTGACTGAAGGACATGAAAAGGCGATGAGCTATTACTGGGATCTCTTGGTCTGGCCTCATAAGGAATTAGGCCGATGGTGGTCTGAAGGACTCATCCTCCTGCTGGCAGGAGGGCTCTTTTTTTCTGATCAGAAAAAGCGAAATGCGCAAGAAGTGCGTCTCGGAATCGTTTTTTTAGGCATCGGATTATTTCACCTCATCGTCTATTCGCTGATCGGATACAAGACTCCCTGGTTGATGCTAGTGGGATGGTGGCATCTCTGCCTGGCCGCCGGGGTAGGAACTGTCGTATTGATTCAACGATCCAAACCGGCTATGAAGCCGATTTGGGTGATACTCGTTATGGTGGCATTAGGATGGCATGGGGTTCAGGCTCAACGCGCCACCTTTCGGTTTCCGAATGATGGGCGTAATCCTTATGCCTATGTGCCAACCCAGAAAGATGTGGTGCAGCTTTCCGGTTGGCTCACAGAGCTGAAGGAAACCACTGGCATGGGGGCGGAAGACCTGATCGCCGTCCTCGGGGAACAAATTTGGCCGCTTCCCTGGTATTTGCGTGATCATGGTGCAGTCGGGTACTGGCAGGATCCACCAGAGGAGATGGCTACCTTCCCGATCCTGATTATTTTTCCATCGGTCCAAGGGGTGATTCTTGATTTAGAAGCGACTCATGTTTTGATTCCTAGAGGAATCCGTGATCAGGTGCCGATCTGGGTGGCGGTGCGCAATGATGTCTGGGAACGCTATCAGGAAACGGAGTAGTCAAGTGGTTGAAGAAATACAGAAACCTAGGTCCTTCCAACATGAGGCCATGAATACCACCTTCAGTATCCGGATGATCCATTCGGATGTGAAGGAGGCGGCGCGCCTCGCGAGCCAGTGCTTTCAGGAACTTGATCGATTAGAGGATCAGCTCAGCCGCTACCGGCCCGACAGTGAGGTGAGCCAAATCAATGCCATGTCCGCTGGGGAGTCGATCTTGCTCACGGACTCGACTTACCGCTGCTTACAGTTGGCGATGGATGCGGCCGCAGCAACTGCAGGTCTCTTTGATCCTACCCTCGGGGCACATACCGATCCTCCGGAATTCAGTGTGGAAGAAAAGACGACGAGTCAGGAAGGACAATTCGTTCTTTCTCCTAACCGGCCTGAGATCACTTGCCATCAGGAAGGAAGACTGATTGATCTGGGAGGGATTGGTAAAGGATTCGCACTGGATGAACTGGCCAGGGAGTTAGAGGGATGGGAACTCTCTGGAGCACTTCTGAGTGCAGGTGCCAGCACCCACCGCACCGTAGGAGAAAAGCCTTGGAAAATGACCTTGAAAGGGGATGAGCAAACGAAACAGATCGAACTGAGGCGGGGAGCGTTGAGTTCGAGTGGAGTGGGGTTTCAGGAAGGGCATATTGTCCATCCGGATGCTCAATCCACAGAAACTGCGCTGCGACGGATATGGGTCCAGACCAATCAGGCGGCCTATGCAGATGCCTTTTCCACCGCCTGCTTTTTGATGAGTTCGGAGGAGATGGAGGAATTCGTTTTCTCGCTCGTTGGTGAAGTGCTGGTTTGGATTGAAGATCCACAAACCGGAGCCTTTCGCGCTATTTCTTAACCCGGTGCCGCACAAACACTCTTACTAGCCCCTGTAGCATTGGCAGGCTATCGGAGATGATGGATACCGCTCCACCAGGGACGTGTGACCAGGAAATAGATTGTTCATAGAGAAGAATATTCTTCTGCTGTAAGAGGAGCAGGAGTTCAGAATCGAAAAGAAACCCATCTTCGACCAATTGGGGCGAGACTGATTGGTAGTCTTCCCGGTGCACAATCTTGCACCCGCACTGGGCATCGTAGACTGGGAGCTTCAAAAGAAGATGATTAAGGAACGCAAAGAGGAGATGAGACCACTTTCTCATCAGGGTTTGTCTGACCGTCGTCTGCGGGGATTGTTTACGGGAGGCCAGCACGGCAGAGCCTTTTCCCTTCTCTTTGGCAATCTCCAGGAGCTGAAGAAAAGTCGGGGCATCAATACTTCCGTCGGCATCGATGAAACAAAGCCAATCCGCTTCAGAAGCCTGATTCCAGACCATCTTGATCGTGCCTCCCTTACCAAGGTGCTTGTTGGTGACAAAAAGTTCGGTTGCCGGATGGATCTCCTGATAGCGAGCGACTAATTGACGGAGTGACTCAGCTTCTTGTTTCCCGGAACCGTCATCGGCAATGACCCACCGAATGCGGTGATCACATTGGCTTAATGCCTTTGCCAGAGAATTACCAAATTCCTGAAGACGCGCACTATCACGGTAGCTAGGGGTAACAAGAAGGGTCTCTGCCATGAGATGACATCATAGAGCCCCTTGGCACGAAACTCAAACTCTGGGATAGAGGTTAGGGCTATCTAGATGGGGAGTTCTTGCTGAGCTGATGCTGTTTGACGGTGAAGAGTGCAAAAACGACAATCACGATGAAGCAGAAAAAGGGCAGGAAGAAAGAGCCACGCACCCCAGTCGTTCCCATAAAGGATTCCATATCCATGATGCCACCCTGGAGTCGTGGCATGAAAGCACCTCCGACAATAGCCAGGATCAGTCCGGCCGATGCAATTTTTGCATCAGGTCCTAAGCCATTGAGGGCGATGCCATAAATGGTCGGGAACATCAGTGACATGCATGCCGAAATCGCCATCAGGGAATAGAGCCCTGCCATCCCCTCAAGGTAGATTGCACCTAAGGTGGTGACCATGGCCGCCCCGGCAAGAGTGGCGAGGAGTGCCCCGGGACTGATGAACTTTAAGAAGAAGGTGCAGATGAAACGGCTGCAGACGAAAATGACCATCGCACCAATGTTATGGTTTTGTGCGGTCGCCTTATCCATGCCGAGATTCTCCTGGGCATACTGGATAATGAAGGTCCAGCACATGATCTGAGCGCCCACATAAAAGGTCTGGGCCACCACGCCACTGAGGTAGAGCGGGTTCTTCGAAAGTCGACCGAGGATTTCGGAAAGACTCGAGTCCTCGCGTGCGTCTTCAGGATTGGCAGTTTGGGGCAGTTTATTGATAAGAAATAAAACGATAACGGCTAAAACAACAAACCCGATAATCATATAAGGGGTAGAGACGATGTTGAGGTCATGGTCCTGTAATTCGCGGTGACTCTTGCCCATGAAGGTAGGCAGTGATCCATCCTTGTAATCAGCCAGGGCCTGGTTGAGTGAGGGTTCTAAGGCACTTTCATTGAAAAAACTCTTCGAGATCGATTCTGCGATCGTCCGTTCCAGACCAGTGGTGCTTGTGCTGATCGATGCGTTCACCTCATCTGCGGCCTTCTTGAGAAGATCACTCGATGACGCAAAGGCCTCTACGTACTGCTTCATGACCGGGTCGTTGACCGGATCTTTCTGTTCGGCTTGGAAAAAAGGCAGGATATGATGTTCTACCTTCTCTTCGGCAGTTCCCTCGGCGACGGAAATCTTTGCGGCCTGGGCTCCGTAGTCAGTCCGGAATTCCTCTACTTGCAGGTTGGAAAGAATGAAGAAGCTGGCCACAGCCATTCCAGTCAGAGATCCAATTGGATTAAAGGATTGGGCAAAGTTCAGGCGCTGAGTTGCTGTTTCCGCAGGCCCCATCGAGAGAATGTACGGATTGGCAGTCGTTTCCAGAAAGGCGAGGCCGAAGGTGAGAATGTACAGAGCAACAAGGAAGAGGTTGAAACTGGCCATATTCGCTGCTGGCACGCAGATCATGGCACCCAGCGCGTAAAGACTAAGCCCGAGGATGATTCCCGATTTATAAGAAAAGCGCCGGATGAACAAGGCCGCCGGGATCGCCATCGTCCCGTAGCCCCCATAAAAAGCCATTTGTACCCAGCTGCTTTGTGCATTGTTGATGACAAAGACGTCCTTAAAGGCGGCCACCAGCGGATTGGTGATATCATTGGCAAAGCCCCAGAGCGAAAAAAGGCAGGTGACTAAGATGAATGAGAGTAAGTATTTTTTCGGAATAACCGGGGTCTTGGAGTCTTTTGTCATATTCAGTTCCGGATTGTATCCATCAAAACGTTAACCGCAAGGATCATGATTGCCGCCTAAGCACTTCTTGAATGACCGATAGAGAATGAACCATGTCACGTATCAAGAACCTATTTGGCTGAACTGGCAATGAGCGCAGCCTGCCACGGATTTTTTTACAGGGAGGTGGGGAGAATAGGAGGACGGTTTTTTTAACCACGAATTGACACTGATTTTTTTGGGAACCACTGATGTGCACTGATGGACACTGATTTTTTCTTATTCTTTTTTTCTATCAGTGTTCATTCGTGTCCATCAGTGGTTGAGTTTAATTGAGGTCGGAGAAAGTTTGGTGCAAGGCCATTAGATGAAGGCTGATCTGCCTGCCCTCTTATCCCCTGTTCGAATTTTGTTTTAGAGGGAGAGAGGGAGGTGGGGAGAATAGGAGGGCGGGGAAGTTTTCTAACAGTTGTTTTGGGGCTTCGTTCGGCAGTCAACGCACCCTTACTACTCGACGAAAGGAAGGTGGGAGTTAGGCCAAAAAAGTCAGCGAAACGCTCAAATCAATTCCTGCCACAGTGATCCGGATGGAACCCTCAGACGCATCTTTGGCAATATCTCCTTAGGCAGTAGCTGCAAAACAATTAGGGTCCTTGATCAAGGAACCAAAAGTCAGAGACTGGCACCATAAGATTGGCTTCCAAAGCTTTACTGGATAATTTGTTCAGGAGGCTAACTAGATGCTTGTAAACAACTTATTACGTTCACAACTTATTTTGTAACAATTGAGTTACGCAAACGGATTTCTCTTTCTGTAATAGATTTGTTAATATAAAGATGATTTTAGATTTTAAAAAAAGGTGAAATCTTTCTCATTCCGAACAGATAAAACTAACTAAAAAACGAAACGATGAATAAGAAATCCATTCTCACGGGCGTGATCGCCTTTCTTCTGATTCCACTTGGAATTCTATCCACCCAGCTTCTCGGAATCGATGATGGAGCAGCGAATGCAGCGCAGTCCATGGAGGATCGTGCTGACGTGGAGACGGAGTTCGAATTTGATGCTGAGTCCGGCAACTTGCTCATCAAGTGGTTTGGACATGCGCAAAGAGTTTATCAAATCACGCGAGCCGACTCGATGAATGATCCGAAGCTCCCAGTGGGCTTCTACGATGGAGAGGATGCGGAAATCGTTTACGAGGAACCGCGGGGAGAAGGGGCATTCTTCGAAGTATTGAGCTTCATTGATTTGGATTCGGACTCCCTGCCGGATTCTTTAGAGCAGGAGATGATTTCTTACCTCTCTGGAATGGGTTACAGCGGACTAAGCATAGAAGATATTCTTTCCGATAACCCCGGCGATGGGGAACAATACCTCTGGGATGCAAACTTAAACGGCATTTCCAATTTTGACGAATACATCGCGGGTGCGGAGTCACCGGCGGTTGCAGTAGCCGTAGCAGATGCGACCCCTCCTTCTATTGCAGCCCTATCGCCTGCGGACGATTCCGTCAAAATCGCGGTCAATCAGGACCTGACGATTACGTTTGATGAAGAGATTACCGCTGGCTTCGGAATGATCACGATCAAGAACCTGACTGATGCCACTGAGTCGCTCATTGATATTACCGATGGAACCCAAGTAGCCATTGCCGGTTCCAGTTTGACCGTCAGTCCCACTGCGATGCTGGATACAGAGAAGGATTATGCCATCCAGATAGGGTCGACTGCCATCGAAGACCTGAGTGGCAATCCCTTCAGTGGAATATCGGAGGACGAGACCTGGAATTTTACCACTGGGCCTGCGGATGTGGATGAAGACGGCCTCCCTGATGAGTGGGAGGAGCAGATCATCCTCTTTTCGTCTGAGGATGAAATTGAAACAATTTACGATGTGCATCCTGAAGAGGACTTTGATGGGGATGAACTGAACAACGCCAAAGAATACGAATGGGAGCGCAACCCGACTTTATCCGATGTCCAGGGTCTATTCTATCACTACTACGAGAAGTCCGGTATGGAGGTGGTTCCCAACTTCGAGGAGTTGAATGCCGTCAAGAAAGGAGTAGCTCGGAATGCTTCACTCGAGCTGCGTGAAAGGGGCAATCACTTTGCTTTTCGCTTCGAAGGGTTTCTGCAGGTCGATATGGCCGGGGAATACACCATCACTCTAAGGTCGAATGAAGGAAGTAATCTGTATATCGAAGATGAGCTCGCCATCGATAATGATGGCATTAACGGCTACCAGACTCGCCATCTCACCAGGCATTTTGCTAAAGGGCGTCATCAGGTGCGGGTCGAGTATTTTGAACGGGTAGGTGGCCAGACACTCACGTGGTCATGGAAAGGTCCTGGAACTCAGAATGTGAAAGTGCCTATCCCGGATGAGGCTCTTTTCCTCGTGGATCTATTCGATTCCGATGGCGACGGTTTATACGACAGTGAAGAATTTCAACTTGGAACCGATCCGAACCTGGCCGATACCGATGGCGACGGTTATTCCGATTATCAGGAAGTCAGGGAGTTCTTAAGTGATCCGCTCGTCCCTGACCTTAGTGAATATAACGTGCTGGACACCATTCCCGCTGCTTCCAGCACTCAGACCTACGGTCAATGGGGCACCACTGACGATGGAGCAATGGTCTCGCAAACGGTTAAGGGAACCCTTCAATTTGAAATTAGTGTTCCGGCTGACGGTGTCTATCAGCTCGAGTTTGAGGCCCAGAGTGCGTTCAATGACACTCCAGATGATCATTTTCCGGTGAAGGTCCTCATCGACGGGATATTGATCGACCAAGTGAATCTCGTTTTACAGTCGGACGGCACCCTCGGTCTGGCCCGGGTCACGACCCCGTGGATAAGCGCCGGGACTCATACCGTAGAATTCTTTTACGATAATACCTACAGCTACCGGCGGATTCAGGTCAATGCGCTCCGACTCCTTGAAATTCAGGGACTGGATGCGGACGGGAATGGAATCGACGATTGGGTCGAGACTCGTCTGGAGGCGATCAACTCTTTAGAGAACAACGAAGCAACCGGACCAGTAAAATCCTATGTCTCGCCTTTTCAGGTCTACGGATACAGCCGCTTCTTCGAGATGTTTTCCCTGAACGTAGCCGAGCAGGATCCCGAAATCAATCGCGCCCCCGGCACCGGATGGTATGCCGATGTGGAGCTCGATCCCGCCGAAGCGGTCACCATCGAGGCCAGCTTTGAAAACGGAGTCTTTACCGAGCAGGTTGAAGTCGAGTGGGTCGCCCTGAACCTCCTTGATGAGGACATGGAAGCGCCTCAGACCCTGAGGGCAGGATCGAAGTTACGACTAACCGCCATTCCTGACGGGATGACCGTAGAAGGGGGAGATACTCTCATGACCCTGACCGTGGATGACGGAACCACCACCACACCGGTCCCTATTGACGAGGAAGGCGATCCTTCAGGCACGGTCGAGTTTGCCGGAGCCGGCACCTACACCCTGACGGGAACGTATGATCATCCGACCGATGGCCCGGTATCCAATTCGGTGACCATTGAAGTTGTGGATGGGCAATTAAACGGAGATCCTGTCGTCGGGCGCAATCTAGCCTACACCTGGGACAATCCCGAACTTCCCGGCGGCTTACCAATCGAAGTCGACCACGGAATCTTACTCAATGAACTCGGAGCCCTACCGGATGGAGGCTATCAGTTCTCGCTCATCTCGTGGAATTTCCAGACCAGCTACCTGGCCGCACGTCTAGAGAATGCAGAAAATGAGGGTGAAATCCTAGATACCGCTACCGTCACCACCATCAGCGCCGCCAGTAATGAATCCACCAGTGTTGATTTCTGGGAAACCTATGCGGATGGGTCAGAGCTGATTGGAACCCCGATCATCCTTAGCGAGATTCCTGCGGGCATTGTCATTGAAGTCGAGATCTTCCAGAGTGGCACCACCTTTGATGATGGCACTATTCTAAAGACCTTTACTGCCGATGACTTTGATGAATTCAACCGCATCTACGTCAAATTCATCAAAGCTCCTTGGAAGGGTGCCAACTGCCACCAAATCCATCTCTACATCGATGGAGAGTATCTCGGGAAACTCTAATTCTATCGATACTATCGTAAAAAGCGCATCATGAAGCCTCATTGTCATCCCGTCCATTCCGTCAAAACACTCTGTGATCTCAAGGGCTTCGCCGTCCTGCTCGTGGTTTCCACGCTCGCGATATCGTGTTCGCAAAAGGCACCGGAAACCACTCCCACGGCTTCCGAAGAACCCGAAATCTACCAACCCTCTCGAGCGATCAACTCCGCGGATCGAATCGCCGAGCGTGTTCTGCACTCCAGGGCTGAAGACGGTTCAGCTCAACTGCCACAAACCTCACCCGGGCTGCTGCAGGCTCTCAGTAAAGACTCAGGGCTCAACTACCAGGAACGGATTCATGCCATTCAGGAACTCTACCGGGAATCCGCATCCCTCACTCAGGAGGAAATCGATTTCCTTTTGGCCTTTCTGTTAGATCAGGGAGAAGAGCTGGCATTGGATCAAAGCAAGCTCAGAGCGCTCAAGAATGACATCCTCAACCTCTTGAGCCTGCGCCTGCAGGATCATGGCCCCTTGATTGAAGTCTTAGAGGCTATGATGACCGATCCCGAAGCGGATCCGGTCATGCGTAACTATGCGAAGCAGTTCCTCACTGCGCTCGATCTTGGGGACCAGAATGTTCACGCCAGCCACTGGCGGGCCATTCAGAAAGTCACCTCCGCCGATCAGGGGATGATCACCGAAGTCGATGCCCATCTCGCCTCCACTTCCTTAATCCATCTCCATTCCGCCCATCGCTTCGGGAAACTACCGGAATCCGAAAAGAACCGCCTCGCCAAGTCGGCTTTACGTCTTGCTTCACGTCAGGATCAGCCCGATGCCGCACGCCTGACTGCCTTGCAAGTTTGCGGCCAGCTTAAAGTTCAGCAAGCGGCTGATCTTGCCATGGAACTTTCACAATCCGCAGAGGCCAGCTTCCCGCTCCGCATCGCTGCTATCGCTACCCTTGGTCAGATTCGTCCCGATCACGAAACCATAGCTTACTTGCAAACTTTACTGATCAGTCCTAACCCTCGCCTGCGCGCCCCCGCGCAGGCAGCAATCAAAGCCGCGCTGCGTGACACGAATAGTTAATTTTTACAAAATTATTCCCTGATAAAGGAAAATCTTATGAAGAAAATAAAAGTATCAAGCACATGGATGAAGCAACTACTGTTGGTAATAGTTGCAGTAAGCACAATGCTATCAAGTGCCCTCGGACAAAATCACAACCCCCCGGGTGAAGATCCTTTAACCGCCGACCTTACGGTTGAATATTCAGGCTACACGGTTACGAACCCAAGTTGCTCACAGATGGCAATGGATTTTGAAAATGAAGAAAGCGACTCCATTCAGGTTACTATTGATATTGTTCCCAGTAGAGAAGATGATGACCGTATTACTTGGGAAGTTCGCTCCCAAGATGGGACGGTAATCGACACAGGAGACAATACGGGAGTATCGGAAGCTACCTATACGGTTAATCAACCTGACGGTGCGCTGGAAGATCATGTTGAGGCTGTTTGTATTTTTGAGGATGAAGATGGCAATATCGAAGAAGTCGTTACAAACACAATCACGCTATATGAGCCTTCACCTACACCACCTATTCCACTTTCATTATCAATAGAGCCCTTGCAGGAGTTGCTCTCTCCGCGCTACCGGAAAATAGCTCTGAATGGCAGGCCGCTCTCCGATGAGCGCCCCGAAGCCGAAGCTGAGACCGATGAAGCCAAGGAACAAACCTATGTAGACGCTCTCACCTTAACGTTATCGCACAGTACCACCGATTTTTATTTCCCAGTTGGAGGAGGTTCGGATTTAGCCATTTCACTAAGGCGCGATTCTGTTCCGGTCCAATATACCAGTAAATCTTCTCAGCGACCTGAATTCCAGCAGGTCAATCCATTTGGAGCAGGCTGGAAATCCAACATAGCGGCACATATTGACTTTAACACCTTCCAAACAAGCTCAATAACATCGGGAAGTGGTGGATCAGAGTGTGCGCCGCCCTGGTCAGGAACGAGCCCTCAATACAATGGCAGCTATGAGTCGTATATTTCTGTTTTAGATGAGAATGGAGCATCTTTCCGTTTTATAGCTGATTATAGCGGTGCAGTAGTTGGATTCCGGCCTTTTCCCTCTGGTTCGCACGAAGTCGAAAATTATCAGGCAACCTTGGAGTTTTATCAAGACGGCTACTTGCTGACCAAGAAGCACGGGACCAAGTGCTATTATGAACAGATGTCAGATGTGCGACTTAATCTGACATTTTTTGGTTACTCAGCTGAATCTGCGGTAACAACAAACATCATACAGGATCACCAGTATTCCAGATTAACGCGGGTTGAGGATCGGTTTGGTAACGCTATCATCTACGAGTATTCAGGCTCCTCCATGATCCCGAGTGCTATCTATGATGAAAATGCCCCTGACACCCGATTAGACATCTTTCAATCAGGAGGAAAGATTAAATCGGTCACAGATGGCAACGGCAATAAATGTGAATATACATATTCAACACTAGCCACCGGGTTTTCTGATCCAGGATACCAGAGGCAGGCGGTACCTCCGGTCGATCCGGATGTAGTTGTATTGGGCACGGTCACCCGACCCGATCAGGGAGCTATACAATATTCTTATGAATCATACACCGAACCAGATGAAACTCCTATACCACTGAGGGGAGCTAGTGAACCTCTGGGATTTATAGTCCCGACTCCTTTCTTTCATATCAATTTAAAGACGATTACAGATCCTAACAATAACAAACACACCTTTCATTACTCAAGAGATACGAGTAAAGAGCGCTTTGTTAGTAATGATGATGGCGCATGGACATACGTCGTTAGCGGCCAGCCGCGTTACATAAACAGAGTGAGTTTGCCAGCTGGTGCTGGATCAACAAATTTTACTAAAATAGATACGGGCAGATTGGTCTTTCAGGATGATTTAGAATCTGGGGCACTTATTGGAAATGTTCCTGGCAACCTCCCCGGTTCCAGATCAAACCGCGTTCAGGATACCGAAGGAAATCATACAACTTATACATTTTCCGGCACCCAAATACTACCGATTATCACCAACCGCCAACAGACTCCCTCGCCGAACTCCATTGAAATACCACCTCGATTTATCTGTCTGGATATGATGAGCGTGCAGTATCAGGACTCAAACAATAGCACTTTGGGAACCGAGACTTTTAGCTTTGATTGTAACAAAGCCTTAGCACTGAGCTCGATCAATGACTTTAGCGGGAATACGACCACGTTTGATTACACAGATCCATTACCTTCAGACAATGTGATATCCTATGATTCCGGAGCGGGTGTAATCAAAATACTTGGCGGGTTCTACACGGATCCCAACTCAGAGACCAACGCTCTAAATGACACAAAAACGTACACCTATGATGCGAATTTTCGGATCATGGACAACATTGTCGATGAAGAGGGGAGAACCACTTCTTATGTCATTAATTCACTAGGTCTTCGCACAAAAGAGACCATAGCCGAGGCTAATGGAGCCATTCAGCAGGTTACCGATTACGAGTATACCGACTCCACCTTTCCGGGCTTCATGACTAAGAAAACCGTCACGAATTTTGGGAAATCAGGAGATCCTGCATGGGTGGCGCCCCTTGTAACCCAATATGAGCCAGACTCCAATGGTCGGGTTTGGAAAGAGACCGTTGATCCGGGTGGTCTGAATCTCACCACCATCATGACCTATGATGATAACGGGAACAAAGTCATGGAACAAGACCCGCGCGGGAATACAACCAACTTTGAATATGACGAGATGAACCGCCTGGTCAAAGTGATCTACCCTTCCACCGATGGAGGGGGCAGTCGTGCTGAGAAGGTTATGACATACGACCTCAACGGAAATAAAATGGGTGAAAAGGATGAAAACGGCCACTGGACTGTTTTCAAGTATGATGGGCTTAATCGACCCACCGATCAGATCCGGGTCATGAATGACGGGACAGTTGATCCGGCTACCTATCTGGCGCAAGCAGCGGACCTTGTGACTGAATATGAGTATAACAACGTCAACTCCAAGACGGCGGTTATTGATCCTCGCGGCAATAAAACTGAATACGAATTTGACGCCCTTCAGCGGATGTTTGAGATGAAAACACCTTCGGTTCCAGTCAATGGCGGGGCAAACGATCAGCTGGTTACTACATACGATTACGATATCGCTAAGAATACAGGGGCTGGAGTCTTTCACTCCGCTGGATTTAAGCCGACTACTGTCACTGACCCGCGTGGCGTCGAAACCGTGGTGACCTATGATAAACTCTACCGTCCGGTCACTGAGTCAGTAGAATATGACACAGATGATTTCTCTATCACCAGCAAGGAGTATGACGATGTGGGTAATCTGACAATCCTTACTGATCCCTTGGGTAATATTACCCAAACGGCCTACGATGCACTTAATCGGCCTACTCAGGTGGTGGAGGCCTCCGGTTCTTCGGATGCCCAGTTAATCACCATGGCCTATACCGCGACAGGCCTGCAACACCAGATGTCTGAAGAAGTAATCGCAGGTGTATTCCGCGTTACCGATACTGAGTATGATCTGGCAGGTCGGCCAATTAAGGTTATCCAGCCAACAGTAACTGGGGGGCGCCCGGAAACGGAAACCCACTATGATGCCAATGGTAACGTAACCAAAACGATCAATCCGTTGGATAATGAATGGGACTTCCAATACGACAGTCGTAACCGGAAAACCCATGAGTTTCAGCCATCTGTCGCTGATGCCGAAAATGGCGGCAGCTCACGCCCGACCATTATTACCGGCTATGATGGCGTGGGTAATGTGACCTCGGTTCAGGATGCGCGTGGAAATACCACCACCACTGAATATGATAACGCCAACCGGCCGGATAAGGTAACAGCTCCATCCGTGTCGATTGCAGGTGGAGGCAGCGGTAATCCGGTCACGGAAACCACCTATGATCCCAATGGCAATATTCTCACCATCGAAGACCCTAATGATAATGTGACCACCAATACCTATGATGCACTCAACCGACTCATAACCACGACGGATGCTGAAAGCATCCTGGTCACCAATGAATATGACGAGGTCGGGAACCGCACGGCTGTCATCGATGGGGAACTTCGTCGGACAGTGTTTGAATATGACGGTCTGAATCGAAACACAAAGATCACATACGGTGCCGGTAGTGCTGAAGCCTATTCGGAAATATTCAGCTTCGACGCAATTAATAAAATTAAGCGCCAGGATGGGAATAATCAGCTCACCCACTATCAGTATGATGCCCGTAATCGCCTGATTCAGGCCAGCTACGGAGCAACCCCGGGTGCCATCAACACCGCTACCAATGCCACCCGTGACTATACCTACGACCTCGTTGGCAATCTGGTTGCTGTCACCGAGGCGGCAAAGGGCGGGAAAGCAAATATTGCCTATGGCTATGATGGGCTCAATCGTGTTGTCGCTGAGAACCAAGGAGCCGCTCATGGTACCCTCAGCCCGCAAGCTAATGCCTTGCCTTCTGGGATCACCGGAGGCGAGACCCACACATACGTCTATGACAACGCAGGAAACCGCACCTTACACACCACCTCAACCGGACGTGTGATTGACTCAGACTATGATGATTTGAATCGTCTGCTCTCGATGACTGAGAATCCGCTAACTGATAACCGGGTAACAAACTACACTTACGATCTCAATGGCAACATCGTCACTAAAGAACTGCCTAACGGTGATCTCTGCACGAATGTCTATGATGCGCTTAACCGGAAAACCTCCATGTCCGGAACCAATGGAGTGAATGCGCTCTACACGTATACCTATTCATACGATCTGCTCGGGAACGTGCTCCAGATCGCCGAGGACTACCCGTCTACATCTGCTGCCGTTACAGATCGAATCGTGACCAACACCTATGATGACATTTATCGTCTGCGAGAGGAAATCACTTACGATCCAGGGGCCGTGGATGTGGAAGAAGAGTATAAGCAAGAGGAGATCACGTCATATACCTATGATGATTCTCATAATAGGCTTTCTCTAATGAAGAAAACTCGAACCAGCGACTCAGGGACTGCCACTTATTCTAATCAAAGCACTAAGAACTATCAGTACAATAATCTGAACCAGTTGGATGGGTATACAAAATCGGTTGCGGGAGAGGACGATGTCGTCATTGAATACGATTACGACAACAATGGAAACAGGACAATCGAGAAACTGATCAATGATGACGGGCCTGATTTATTTAGAGCCCAGCTGTCGTTTGACACTGAAAACCGTCTCGTCTCCCTCACCAAATCTGGAATCAGTGGAGGAACCTACTCTTACACCTACGATTATCGAACCAGGAGAGTGGAGCGTGACGAGTCTGGAATTCAGAACCTGAATGGAACCGCCCTGGCTGGAAAACTCACCACCATCATCTTCTCCGGTGGCACCAGCTGCCATGAAGAAGAGGGCGGTAACGTCACCGTCGAATATATCCGAGGCTCGGATTATGGAGGAGGTGTCGGGGGCGTTCTTTATACCTTAAGAGATGTTGCCGGAACCCTGACTCCCAGCTACACTCATAATAACCATCGGGGTGACATTGTCGCCAAGACCGATGATACTGGCTCTTTGACATACCAGGCTGCTTACGAAGCCTTCGGCTCCCGCACCGAGGAAGAGGGGACGACCGATGATCGGCAAAAAGCCAATTCCAAGGATGAGGACCCCACCGGACTCCTCAATGAAGGCTTCCGCTATAGAGATCTCGAAACAGGCACCTTCATTACCCGCGATCCCGCCGGCTTCGTCGATGGGCCCAATCTTTACACCTACGTCGTTCAGAATCCTTGGACAACATTCGATCCTCAAGGTCTCGCCGATGCCAGAAAATACACTACTACGAGGCGAAGAATGATGGCTGCACAGAACGCTAGATTCGGAGCGCAGCTTAAGGCTGCACCTAGTGCATTTGCTGAGAGTGCAACTTACAAGATGGCTTGGGGTGCCGGAATAGGAGCTAAAGCTAAGCTCGGACCTATTGAGGGAAATGCCAGTATTAAGCTAACTGCTATTGAAGGTAAAAATAACTTATCTGGCTCGAAAGAAGTCCTTCGACAAGGTGTTACTGCAGGACTATCTGCAAAATTTTTCTCAAAGGTAAAGGTTGGTCTAGAATACGACGTATCAGGTGGTTACGAATATGATGCCGAAGGTAATAGCACGCTTGTGAATACAAATGATTCCGTTTTAGGTGTTGATTTAACTCCTGGCAAAGGGAGCTCCTTGGACAATGAGACAATAGCTGCAAGTGCCAAATTGCTAATTGTTGAGCTTGGAGCAGGAATTGATTTTGAAACTATGTTCGATCAAATGAGTTCAGCAGGCGACGTTGCTGCCGAAGAGGCGCTAAGAGAATTTGACGCAAATAATAATTTCTCTAAAAATCAAACTGAGGCAAACCAAACACCACGTGATCCTTTGCCAACAGAGTCAAGCAGAAGAACAATGGATCAAACCAATCGGGACTTAGGTAATAAGACTGAGTCAGGGCAGAAACCCACGCCACCTGTGAAAAAAGATGAGGATGATGAATAAATGAAAATTGTACTTTGGTCTTCACTAGTTAGTGCTCTTTATTTGATAGGTATTGGTCTTATTTTAGCAATTCTGTTAGAATCGGGCCTCATTACGGAAGAAGCTGAGAACAATCTATTTGTTAAGCTAACATCCATAAAATTAATACCGTTATCCCCCAAGTCACGGCTGCGATTATGGATTAGCGGTATTCGAACCCTCATCAAATATTGGTCACTTAGAAGTTTGGAATTAAATCTGGTTCTTTCATTGTTCCTGTTCTTTGGTGCAATATTTGCTGCCTATTATTTCTATTTTAGAAAAGAAAAAGTGATTCAAGAATCTGCCGAGTCACATCCCAAAGCTCATGAGCGAAGGTGAAGCGAAGGTGTGAAGCGAAGGTGACAGTCAGTACATCTTTACATTTTCGCAGCTTACAAAAGCCCTTCCGTTCGAGCTTCTTCCGGTGATCCGGCACCACCCAAACGTCTTACCAAC
>JBCBYL010000187.1:0-3245 GCA_039815855.1 Verrucomicrobiota bacterium | reverse complement strand
CCTGAGCTGATCCACTTTATTCTCAATGGGATGCAATATGCCTTAGGCGACCTCAAAGCCGATGACTCGCCACTCAAAGAGAAACCAGCTATTTCTCGATAAGTTTGATCGCTTTCTCCACGTAACGCCTGGCCAAGATGTCATAACCTTCGACCGTATAATGGAGATCATTTTTCAGGGTTTTTCCGGTCTTGGAATGAACCCCATCGTTCAAATCATCCGTATTCACCCATTCTCCCAGCGGGCTGGCATCGGCTAACTTGACCTGAATTTCCCTCATCCGATCCCACTGCGCTTTACCGATCCCATTGTCACTTAATCTGCCAATCACGTAATGGAGTTCATCAAAGGAAAGGTCGGTCCTGATCTGATCGAGGATACCTAAAAAGCTCTGCTCATATAAATCAGAAAGGGAGTCTTTTGCATCTCTTTCGCCCTGCATCCAAATGAAGGTAGCGGTCTTTATTTTTCTCCCGGCTAATGCTTCTTTAGTCGCCTTGATCAGATTTTCATACAGATCACCGATCTGCTTGGGGTCCTGGTCTCCTGTCACTGACCATTTCTTATCCCATCGGCGGATCGGCTGTCCTCCCTTGGCCACTTTCACGACCACGACATTTTCTTTACCAAAATGCTTTTCCACTGAGGGGGTAAATACCTTGTTTGGTTCCATCCGGGCCATGTTCGATTGACCCGAGAGCATAAAGAGATGAACTCCATCATCTGCGCCATAACTACTGCTACAGCAAAATACAATCCCGATAAAAATGCGTTGAATCAGATTCATTTTATCTTACCGATACGGCATTAAATCCATGCTCTTCTCTTGAGTATAAATCATTCGCTGACCCTGATTTTGATATTCTTCCATGCGACAGAGAGAATTTCTTTGGCACCTGCTTCACGGGCTTTACCACGTGGATAACCATGAACCTGGAGAGCAATCACCCCGTCAGGGGCAATCTTTTCATTGGTGGTGTCCGTCACTGGGACATCATTGATCCAAGTCTTAATGTTCTGTCCTTTTACGAGGACGCGAAATGTGTTCCATTCATTGGACTGAAAGGGAGTGTCTTTCCCTTTCGGAATATCTTCTGTAAGCCACTGACCCATCCCCTGCCCATAAATATGACCTGTCTTATTGGTCTCATTTTGGATTTCAACCTGCGCCCCGCGGACGGTTCCTTCGGGCGTGCTCCGCACTTGAACCCCGCTGTTGAGTTCCTTATCCACTTTACAATCAAAGAGAAGTTCAAAGTCTTTGAATGACTCCGTCGTAGCGACAAAGGCGGTGGGATTAGAGGGAATACGCGTCTTACCGACAATCGCTCCATCGATGACTTCAAAGGTCGGAGCACTCTCTCCCTCCTTACCACGAAATTCCCAGCCATCTAGTGATTTACCATCGAAAAGAATACGCCAACCTGCATCAGACTCACCCTCAGCAGCGTGTGAAAAAAAGAATACGCTACTGAGTAGAATGGAGACCGTCAGGAGAAACATCGCGATTTTTATTTTCATCTTCATAAAATGGATTGTAGAGAGGGTAAATTCAATGGGCTTTTGATTTCTGTTAAACCTTTTGAAGCGTTAGAGGTGATTGAAATCGCTTGGGGTGACCTCAACCATATCGTTTTTCTTTGCTGTGTTGGTTCATGTCTAAAATTCTAAAATGACCTGATCCAAAATAGGTTTGGATTCATTGTCAGTCATATCCTCAATGCGAAGCTCGAACTGAAAAGCGTAGCCTTCTGGCAGGGAAGTGAGATCGATAGCCGCAGGATCAACACTGATCTGTTTCGCAAATCCCTCGATATGGTCATAGCTTTCTCTGACTTCCTGCCAGTCGGTCCATTGATCCACCTGGCCGTCATTCGAGGTATCCACTCCAACGCGGGCTTCTACTTTTTCGACCCATGGGCCGGGACTGACGAAATCTGATTTGGTCTGGGTCAGGAGGTAGAACTGCCCCTCGGCAAACATGATGTCGGGATCCGGATGCCCGTTGCCGACATTCCCGTAAAATCGGAAGGGACCATCAATCGAATCCGCCGTAAACATGGCCACACTCATGCTGTGCTTTTTTTCACCGGGTTCCCGCTTCGGGTCATAATCGGCAAAGAGGTAATACTGTCCCCCTATGCTGATTGCTGCCCAGTCACCAAAGGCATCCTGGGCCGGTTCGTGGATTTCATAAACCACCTCACTGGTCGGATAATTCTCCGGATCTTCTTTATTCCAATGCGGGTGGGTGTGCTTGCCTTCCTTACCTGTCGGGTTGGTTCGATAGTCAACCGCTGGTGCGAGAATTTCAAAGTTACCCTTTCCATCTTTACTGACCGCGTGTCCGGCCAGTGGGGAATCCCAGGCGTGCTTCTGGGCATTGATTGGGGACCAGTCTTCATAAATCAGGTGAAAGTTCCCTTCCAGGTCACGGATGATGGCACAGTCGGATCCGTTGGAGGGATCTTTAAAGGCCATCCCGATATTTTCACCGGGTTTACCGTCGGTCAGGTCGGTATCGATGTAGAGGTGTGGATCCTGATCATTAGGAAAATCATAGTAAATGTATAATTTCCCGTCAGCGTATTCTGCAGTCGTGCTCCAGCGTGAAAACCCCTCCGTCACAGGCCCGTGGTGCACCCAATTAACCATATCCCTACTCTGCCACGCGTGATAGCCACTAAGTGCTTTTTCCAGTCCTCCAGGGGCATTAAATACATGAGGATCAGAGGTCGTTTTCAAGGGAATATCAAACCCTTCCAACGTGGCCTCTTCTTCCGCATTCGTTTTGTTCTTTGAGCGATTACGGCCAAACATCCAGTAATTCTGGGGTCCAAGCGCAAGGGCCACCGGAGCATCGCCTAACACGGAAGGCACGACCCGACCGGCATCCGTCCAGTTTTTCCACTCTGCGGTTTGCTTGATAATGAATCGGGTTGCTTTTTGTTTATCAGAAAACGTTTTGATGGCACTTCGATAACTCGCTTTTTCCGCTTCAGGCTTTGCCAAACCTTCTTCAAAGGTGATTCCAGTGGCTTCACTTCCTGACGCTTTCCAGTCGGATTCTGACTGAACCGTCCAAGTTTCAGCGTTGAGAATAGGACCAAAAATGAAGGTCAATACGACTAGGTTCAGCAATCGGAGCATATTAAATCAGTATTGCCACAATCAGGCTTTTAGCAAGGAAAAGCACAACATTGCTGAGCAACACCCTGATGTCGTTGAAAGACTGAAAGCACAAT
>JBCBYL010000054.1:0-15857 GCA_039815855.1 Verrucomicrobiota bacterium | reverse complement strand
CCACCTGAAGTCCAAATTAATTCACGGGGCTCGCAAGATAAGAGGTCAGCTAACTTTTCCCGTGCCCTCTCAATCGACTCACGTGACAGTCGACCGGATTGATACGGACTGGAAGGATTTCCAAACTGCTCATTGAGAGGGCACGGGAAAAGTTAGCTGACCTCTTATCTTGCGAGCCCCGTGAATTAATTTGGACTTCAGGTGGAACTGAAGCCAATACGTTAGCCATCCTTTCTGCAGTGGAGGTGACCGGAAAAAACCACATCGTGACCTCGACAGTGGAACACCATGCCGTAAGTGAAGTGATTGACTATTTGCAAAAGAAGGGCTGCGCAGTGACCCGAATTCCGGTCGACGCGAGTGGGAAGCTAGATCCGAATCAGATTGCTGAGGCCATCCGTGACCAGACTGCACTGGTCACGTGTATGTGGGGGAATAATGAGACAGGTGTCTTATTCCCGATTCGAAAAATTGGCCAGATATGTCGAGATCGAGACGTACTTTTTCATGTGGATGGGGTTCAAGCTGTGGGGAAAACACCCATTTCTTTAACAGAGGAATGGATCGATTCGATGGCGGTTTCTGGACATAAGATACACGGACCAAAAGGGATAGGGGCGCTTTACTTGCGTCGGCGAACACCCTTTATCACGATGATTCCAGGAGGAGGTCAGGAAAAAGGGCGCAGAGGCGGCACTGAGAATCTGCCAGGGATTATTGGAATGGGCAAAGCTGCTGAACTGGCTGCGGATTCACTTCCTCTCTTTAGTGGTTCCATTCCTGAACTGCGCCAGCGGTTGGAAACAGAACTGAAGGTGGTGTTTCCGGACATGAAGATTCATGGGGAAGGTTCCCCGCGACTCACGAATACAAGCAGCATGTGTTTTCCGGGTATCGATGGAGAGGCGCTCCTCCTGGGATTAGATCGAAGGGGGGTGAGTGTTTCCACAGGGTCAGCCTGCGCAACAGGTGCCCTTGAGCCATCTCATGTGTTATTAGCGATGGGGGTAAAAAGAAAAGACGCGCTCGCTACCATCCGTGTTTCTTTAGGCAAACAGACGACTCAACACGAAATCGAATCCTCCATCTCAGCAATCATCGAGACCGTGCAAGAACTCATAAGCCTTTCTCCAACCTAGGAATCAGTATGAAAATCAGTGAGATCATCAAGAACGAAAGCCTGAGGCAAGAACTGTTCCCGATTGTACGGAATCAGGTTTTTTTCGGGCATGCAGGAGTTTGTCCCTTAAGTGGTCCGGCCATCAAGGCGCTTAAGGATTTCGGAGAGAGAAGCCACCTCCAGCATCAGGAAGCAGGCGGGATGATGGAGAAAATGGATGAGGTGCGTCTGAGCTGCGCTCAGTTGATCGGAGCAAAATCAGAAGAAATTGCCCTACTGGGGCCCACCGCACTTGGACTGAGTCTAGTAGCGAATGGGTTTCCCTGGAAGGAAGGGGACGAGGTCATTTTTCATGGAGATGATTACCCTGCCAATGTTTACCCATGGCTGCGACTGAAGGACATAGGGGTAAAAGCCATCTCTATTCTGCCTGAGCGCCCAGGGGAAGTGACTTGGGAATTGATCGAGCCCCATTTAACCGAGAGAACCAGAATGGTGGCCCTGGCCAGTGCTCATTATCTCACGGGATACCGAATCGATGTTGAGCGAATTGGAAAAGAATTACATCAGAGAGAGATCCGTTTCTGTCTGGATGCGATTCAAACACTCGGTTCTATTCCGACGGATGTGCGCTATGTTGATTATCTTAGTGCGGATTCTCATAAATGGCTGCTGGGTCCTATGGGAGCGGGCATTTTTTATGTGAAGGAATCCCGATTCAACGAAATCAAACCCACATTACTCGGTTCTTGGAACGTCTTTTCTCCAGAATTTATAGCCCAGGAGAAAATCGATTTCTATCCCGGTGCTCGCCGGTATGAGCCAGGCTCATTGAATCTGCCCGGAAATTTGGCAATGCAAGCATCGATACAGTTGCTTCTCGACATTGGAATTTCCGAGGTCAGGGATCGGTTGTTCGAGTTGAGAAGGTATATCCAATCAAAGCTGGAGGACCTTGGGCTGGAGCCTTATCCGGTCCTATGGACTGAGGAAAATGCGGCTGGAATGATGGCATTAAGGCTACAGAACGTGGATTTGCCGAAGCTGGGAAGCCAATTAACAGAGTCGAATCTGATTGCATCTTATCGGGAAAATCGCTCTGGAGAGGTTTTTATGCGCCTGAGTCCTCATTTTTATAACACGGAGTCAGAAGTGGACCGCTTTTTTGCTAAGATTTCTATCTTGCTAAACGGTTGACTTCATCAGGCGTACTGGTAATTTTTCCGCTCCTTAGAGGGAAACTCAACAGACAAATAAGACTATGAAACCTACTTTCAATCCATCCAGACGCTCGCGCAAACGTCAACACGGCTTTCTAGCCCGCAAGCGTACCAAAAACGGACGCGCTATCCTGGCCCGCCGCCGGGCGAAAGGACGTAAACGCCTTGTGCCAACAGGAACAGAACGACGCTACGCACGCCACACGCAATCTTAGGCTTAAAAGAGAGCAAATCCTCAGAGGAAGAGACGCGTTCCAGAAAATCCGTCAGGAAGGAAAGCGTCTCAACGGTAAAAGCCTCGTTCTGAATTACCTCGTCGATCCCGATCACCCCCGCCAGGTTGCTTTCATTGTTCCTAAAGCAGTAGGTGATGCGGTAGAACGAAATCGGATTCGACGCCACATGCGAGAGATCTATCGACATCTTCAAGACTCGCTTTTAGATCATTTGATATCGATTTGGATCGTACGCAAGGGCTTGGCGGATCAGAGTCGAGAAGAAATAAGAATACGCATGATGCAGATTTACACAAAAGCCGGGCTGATCTCCAGCTCCGAACAACGATAGGGATTTGACCAATGGATAGAACATCTTGGATTGGCGCTGGAGCGTGTGTCGTTCTTTTAATCGCTTACTTTAGTTTTTTTAGCCCTTCGCCACAGCCTGCTACTCCTCAAACAAGTGGGCAAACGGCCGGAGAAAATCAGCCCACTCAGAACCAGAATACGGTTTCAGGAGGTGGAGAATCAACGGGCCAACCTTTGATGGCCGCTTCCTCCGAAGCGGGGATCATTATGGAAGAAGCGTCTGAGGCGGTTGCGCCTGCCCCGGTCAATCTTGAGCCGGCGCAGGAGGTTGTCCTTGAGAATGAATTTGTGCGCGTCGTCTTAACTGAAGACGGCGGTGCGATCCTTCGAGTAGAACTCAAAGAGCACACGGCTGAAGGCGACGAGCCCGTCATATTAAACAGAGGAGCAGAGAAACCGCTGCTTAATCTCTCTGGTTTGAACTCAGGGCAACCGGTCCAGAGGTATATGTTGTCTGCGGAATCGAATGATGAAGTGGTCATTTTCCGGCGTATCCTTGGTTCAGGATTGGTTCTTGATCGTCAGTATTCATTTGAGGGTGACTACCGGATTAAGCTCGATCAGACACTCTATAATCAAGGAGGCCAACTCGCAGTCATACCACAGTATCGGATGGACCTGGGGACAGTGACATCCGTCTATGGAAATGCGGATGAGCAGCGCTTTGTCGGCGGCTCCTGGCTCACCCACTCAGGAAAATACAAGGAGGGCAAACTGTCCTCCTTTAAGCCTTCATTCATGGGACTCTTCCCAGCGAAGACCATCGTCACGAGTGAGGATGGAGACACGGTGCAATGGGCAGCTCTAAAAACCCAATTTTTTGCCACCATTATTAACATGGAGGAGACCCTGGCTTCCGATATTCAAATGAAGATGGTGATGCTTCCTGATTTGAGAGAGGCCAAAGGCACCGCGGTACCTGAAGGGGTAGAGGTTTCGGTGGCATTACCGGGTTACACCATCGAGCCATCAGCTTCCTTTCATCAGAGTTTTACCGTATATGCGGGGCCGAAGCAGTATGACCGTATTGTTGAGTTTCCGTTTGAGCAGGACCGGATCCTCGACTTTGGTTGGATGCGGTGGATCAGTGGCCCAATGCTGTGGCTCATGGTCGGAATTCACGGATTTGTCGGAAATTACGG
The DNA here is from genome assembly GCA_039815855.1 of Verrucomicrobiota bacterium. GTDB lineage: Bacteria > Verrucomicrobiota > Verrucomicrobiia > Methylacidiphilales > JBCBYL01 > JBCBYL01. Next base: position 11,788 of record JBCBYL010000054.1, on the reverse strand, counting down.
CATCGCGATCATTATTTTAACGATGATCTTAAGAGGAGTCCTTTGGTGGCCACAAACCCTTGCCAACCGCAGCATGAAACGAATGCAGGTGGTTTCACCGCTCCTTAAAGAGCTTCAGGAAAAGTATAAAGATAAGCCAGAGAAGCTAAATAAAGAGATGTTGAAGCTCTATCAGGACTACGGGGTGAATCCTGTTGGGGGTTGTTTTCCGATGTTACTTCAATTCCCTATCTTTTTGGGCTTCTTCTATATGCTTCAAGGTGCCGTGGAACTCAGGCATGAGAGTTTTCTCTGGATAGAGGATCTAGCGCAACCTGATACGGTTTTCGTTATCCCAGGGCTTGATTTCCCAATCAATTTGATGCCTCTGATCATGGCAGGAACCATGTATTACACGATGTCGATGACTCCAACTCCGCAAGGAGTGGATAACCCCATGTTTAAGATCATGAAGTTCATGCCGGTGATGTTCTTATTGTTTTGCTACAATTACGCGTCAGCACTATCGGTTTACTGGACGATGCAGAACGTTTTATCTATGGTTCAGATGAAGTATAATTTAAAGCAGGAACCACCATCACTAGAAGCCATGAAAAAGGAAACCATTGCCAAGCGTAAAGCAAGGAAAGAACGCACAAAAGGTTTTGGGAACTTGGGTAAATAGTCTATCTCAATGCATATTTCACCTAAAGATACTCTTGAATTGATGCTCAATCATCTTGGGATCCAAGCTGAGGTGGAAGAGCGTGATCATGCAGGTGGGCACGCACTGAATATACTGACTGCCAACGACGGCTGGCTCATCGCAGATGATCACCGTGTTCTGGATGATGTCCAGTATCTTCTCAATCGGGTGATATTGAGCGAGGAATCTGATCAGCCTAAAATTATCGTCGATGTCAATGGTAGCCGCCAACGTCAGCACGACGAATTCATGGAGACTGTGCATTCTGAAGTGGCTTGCGTGCGGGAGGACGGTGAAGAAAGAACTCTGCCTCCAATGAATTCGTTCGAACGCATGCTGGTCCATAATTATTACAAAGAAGATCCTGAAATCGAGACGAGTAGTCCTTCTGGGCCAGATCGGATTAAGCAGATCACCGTTCGCCGGACCCGCTAACGCATATGACGATTGATGCTGCCGTTAAAACGCCTCGCATCACGGTCCCGGTCTGGTCTCGAGTCTTATCACTGATCACGATCGTTACTTCTTTATTTCTAGTTGGCTTAACGACGCTTCACTGGGGCGGGCATTACCAACCGGTGGCAATGTATGCTTTTTACGCGATCCCAATCCTGTGGGGGGTCATCGGACTGACTTTCGTTTTTTTTCTGATCCACGGAGTCAAAGCTGGTGATTTGCTTGATTTAGTTGTTCTTATTTTCATCGGCTACGCTGCCTACTCTTATCAGTGGACCCCATCCGGATATGCAGCGCGCTTCGAGATGCTCTGGATCCTTATTTACGGCGGGGTGTTCATTTCACTCAGACATTGTCTTCATTCCAGAGAATGGACACCGTATCTGCTTCTGGCCATTGTGCTGGTGACGTTGCTCAATACCCTATACGCGATCTGGTGCCGCAATGATCCGACTCCGCTCATCTGGGGATTGGAACGGCCTGATTACGCAGCCCGTGTTTCAGGGATGTTCGGTTGTCCTAACCATTTTGCCAATCTGGGGGTGATGGGTGTTTTAACATCCGTTTTTCTGGGAGCATACTCACGATTTCCATGGCCAATGCGGATCGTGCTCTTTTACCTGGCAGGAATCTTGAGCCTGGGAATTTTTCTTTCTGTCTCCCGTGGAGGGTATCTGGCTTGGGCTGCAGGTTTAGGATGTGTTGCCCTCTTCGCCTTCCGTGCCATTCAGGTGCGATGGTGGTGGAAAGCGCTACTTATCACACTGATCATTGTCGGGGTAACCCTGGCCATTTTAAGAAATGATTTTGTGATGGAGCGCTGGGGGCAGGCCTTCAGCCAGAGAAATATTCGCATCCAGCTTGTCTTTGATGCCATTACGATTTGGGAGCAGAGTCCGTGGATAGGAACTGGAATGGCCAGCTTTGATGACTATCATCTCCGACTTCCTTATGAATTTCAGCACCGGGCCGTTTACACCCATAATGATTATTTTAATACTCTCTCGGATTACGGACTGATTGGGGTCGGAATCATCGCGACGTTTATCATCCTTCTTTTTATTGCACTTCTCAGGCAGATGGGGGATCAAAATGAACGCGCCCAGCTCTCGATTCGATTAGGTTTGGCCGCTTTGGTTGCGATGGCTGTTCATGAGGTCGTTGATTTCAACCTTCACTTGCCTGCATGTTCGATTGTCTTTTTTGTCATCATCGCTCTGGCATCAACAAAAACGTTTCGTGAATATCGCCCTTATCGCAAAGCGTGGCTGAGCGGGGTGCCATTCATCATCATCATCTCCATCCTGATTGCTGTCACGGGTTTCCAGCTTAGCCACAAAACGATACAGGGAATTGAAAAACTCAACGTGCCTGCTCAAGAGCTGGTCAAAATGCCCTCCTCCGAAGTGATTGCTCTGGGAGAGGAAGGATATGATATTGACTCTAAAGCATCCGATTATCTGATGCGGTTTGGAGATGCGCTCAGAGTCAAAGCGGCCAAGCTGCGTAAACCACAACCGGGTGAAGGGGCTTCAGACCAGATTGAACGACTCAAGGAGCGTGAAAAACTGGGACAGGCTGCCTTACTCTTTTATGAGCGGGCCTGGCGCGGAAGTCCCATGGATGATGAGTTACTGGTTAAGAAGGCAATGACTTTGGATGTGATGGATCGTGAACAAGAAGCCTATCTGAATTATCAGAGGGCCTTGGAAGCTCGTCCCAAAAGCCGATTCTTTCATCAGGCTCTGGCCTATCATTTTATTAAGAGAGGTGAAACGCAGTTGGCCATTGAGCAGATGGAGCTGGCTCTCAAACTGCCTGGGGGAACAAGTGGCAAAACAGAGTTTATCCGGAATGCGCCTCAAATGCTTCGGCAGTGGAAGGAAGCCCATAAGCCAACGCTGCCAACCGCGAATTAGGTGGCCCAATATTCTGACTAGACGGATAAGTCATGGTCGATAACTTGTAATCACATGCAAAAAACTCTTATTCTCCTAAAGCCTGACTGCGTTATCGATGGTCATTGTGGTGATGTCCTGACACGTTTCGAAGGTGCCGGATTTAAAATCCGTGCCTGTAAAATGATTAACCTCAGCAATGAAATTTTAAGCGAGCACTATGCCCATGTGGCCGATAAGCCGTTTTTCCCTGAGATCGTGGCCTTTATGCAGTCATCACCAGTTATTGCTCTGATTCTTGAAGGGGATCAAGTCATTGATAAGGTCAGAGATATGCTAGGGCCTACGGATTCAGAGCAGGCACCGAAAGGAACCATCCGCGGAGATATGGGGAAAACAAAAATGATCAATGTGGTCCACGCCTCGGATTCACCTGAAAATGCAGCTGGAGAAATCGAGCGCTTTTTCAAACCTGAAGAAGTCTTTTGCTAGACCGTCAGTTCGAGTCGATGATTGATTTAAATCAGCGGTTAGCGTCTTAAATTCAAACCGAGTGGATACTTCTCGCTATAACGACTACGTTCTTGAGGCCTCGCTGCAGGCCCAATGGATTGATCAGGGAACAGTAGAACGAATTCAGACGGCATTAACACGTTTGCCAGGGGTTGCTGCACTCGACTTTATGGTAGATCAACAAATTTTGGGTGAAGAGCAGGCCACTAGCTTGCGGACAGCGATTGAAGAAGCGGAGACTAGTGTTTCTGAGCCTACCGCAGCTGGAAGCGCGGTAGTAAAAGAAACCCAAATTCAGTTTAGTGGTGAAGAGGCTACTCAGGTTCTCGATTATCTCCGTTACGCAGTCCAAGTTGGAGCATCTGATCTCCATATTGGGCCTGATAGCCAGGCCTTAGTCCGATACCAGGGACATCTCGTTCCGGTCGATGAATCTTCTGCCAGACTGACTCCTGAACAGACCGAGCGCCTTGGACGACAATTTCTAACCCCAGAACAGCAAAAGCAAGTCGAGGAAATAGGCTCGATCGATTTTTGTTATGATGCTGGGGAGGGAGCTCGTTTTCGCGCCAGTGTCGTTCGGCAGCGTCGGGGCTGGGAATCGGTCTTTCGGATTATCAATGCCGATGTGAAAACGATGGAAGAGCTTGGATTCCCAGATGTCATGTATGACTTACTCAAATACCATAATGGTATTGTCCTGGTAACAGGATCAGTGAGTAGCGGGAAGACAACGACTCTGGCGGCGATGGTTGACCAACTTAATAAAGAGCGCAGTGATCACATTATTACCCTGGAAGATCCGATTGAATATGTGCATGAGTCGATTCAATGTCAGATGACTCAACGGGAAATTCACTCACACACAGAATCCTTTGCGACTGCGTTGCGGGCATCGCTGCGGCAGGATCCCGATATTATTATGGTTGGTGAGATGCGTGATTTGGAGACGATTTCACTCGCGATCACAGCGGCAGAGACAGGGCACTTGGTGCTCGCTACTTTACATACCAGTAACGCAGCCCGGACCATGCAGCGTCTCCTCGATGTCTTCCCCATTGAACAGCAGGCCCAGATTCGCACCATGGTCAGTGAGTCCATGCGTGGAATTATCTGTCAGCAGCTTGTCCCACGTAAAGATGGGAATGGGCGAGCACTTGCTCTTGAAATCATGGTGAACACACCAGCTATCGGGAATCTGATCCGTGAAGGCAAAAACGTCATGATTCCCGGACAGATGCAAACCGGGAAAAAGCAGGGAATGCGTCTTATGGATGATTCTTTAATGGAACTCATCCAGCAGGACATCATTACCCCAGAAGAAGGTCTCTACCGGGCGGAAAATAAGAAACTCTTTGGAGCCGCGCTAGCTGGAAATCTCTAATTCTGAATACGACTATGTCTCACGAAATTGATACTTTTTTCCAAGCCATGATTGAAGGGGGGGGATCTGATTTGCACTTGGCCCAAGGGCAACCGCCAAAGTACCGGCGTCATGGTGCTATTCAGCCTCTCAGAGAAGAACTTCTCACCGCAGAGGAGATTGAGCGTATCCTCGAGGAAATTTGCAAACCTCACATGTGGGAGAAATTCACGGATAAAGGGGACTTGGACTTTGCCTATGAGATGAATGCCGAATCAAGATTCCGGTGTAATTACTATCGTCACACTCATGGGATCGGGGCCATTTTCCGATTAATTCCGACTAAGATTCCTACCATCACTGAGCTAGGTCTTCCTGAAGTCATTGAACGTGAATTTGGAAATATGCGTTCGGGGCTCGTCCTCGTCACCGGGCCAACCGGCTCTGGAAAATCGACGACATTGGCCGCTTTGATCAATTACATTAATCGAACCTATGCGCGGCATATTATTACTATTGAGGAGCCAATTGAGTTTGTGCATGAAAATCTGCGGAGTGTCATTACCCAAAGAGAAGTGCCTTCTGAAACACCCAATTTCTCGGTCGGTCTGAAAGCCTCTCTGAGACAAGATGCAGACGTAATTCTGGTGGGGGAAATGCGTGACTTGGAAACAATTTCTCTTGCTCTGACAGCGGCGGAAACGGGGCTGCTTGTCTTCGGCACCTTGCATACAAACAGTGCAGCGAAAACCATTGACCGGGTGATTGATGCATTTCCAGCAGAACAACAAGAATTGGTGCGGACGATGCTTTCTACTTCCTTGCGCGGAGTGGTTGCCCAGCTGTTGATGCAAAAGCAAGACGGCGGGGGTCGTGTCGCAGTGAATGAAATCATGATCAGCAGTGCTGCGGTTTCCTCTATTATCCGTGAAGGGGCGACTTATAAGCTGAGTGATGTTTTGAAATCTGGCCGTGCCGAAGGCATGCAACAGATGGATGATGCGATTATGAAATTGCTGGAAGGAAATCAGGTCTCCGCTCGAGAAGCATACATGAAGGGGCTCGATAAAACTCGCTTCCTTCCCTATCTCGAGCGAGAAGGCTCCGCGCTCAAGCATCACAATGGGGCTTGATTCACAACACTCGCTGGCCAGCCTGAGAGCGGAAATTGATTCAGGGAAGTCACTTGCCCTCTCTCAGATTCAACGAGCAGCGGAGGCGCTGATTTCAGATCAGGTCTCGGACGAAGATAAAGAATGTTTTCTGATCGCACTAGCTGAGAAAGGAGAGTCGCCTCAGGACATTGCCTCTTTTGCCAAAGCGTTTCTTCCGAAAGCCGTTGATCCGGGGATGCTTCATTCGTATCACCAGAAAGCCTTATTCGATTGTTGCGGCACCGGAGGAGGAGGTTTGAACCTGATCAATGTCTCAACCGCTTTAATGTTCATTTTGGCAGCCGCTGAAGTGCCCGTGGTGAAGCACGGGAATCGAGGGCTGACAAAAAAATCGGGAAGTGCAGATGTTCTGACCGCTTTAGGGGTGAAGAATGACTGCCAGCCAGATCAAGCACGGGCCATGCTGGATGAGGTAGGGTGCACATTCTATTTAGCTCCTCTTTACCATCCCTCATTTAAAGTGGTTGCTCCCGTGCGGCAAAAGCTGGGAAAGGAAGGGAAGCGCACCTTGTTCAATTATCTGGGCCCATTACTGAATCCGACCCAGCCAGCTGCGCAAATGGTGGGGCTCTTTAAAGAAGAGCAACTCGGCTTCTACGCGAAGTGTTTGCAAGAACTCGGGAGAAAACGTTACCTCGTTATTTACGGAGAATCTGCTGACAGGCGACCTCTTGGAGAGGCAAGCTGCCTGGGCAGAACACGTCTTCTCGGACAGCTCGATGATGAGGAAATAGATCTTACCATTGCTGCTCTGGGTGAAGGTGACTTAGATGATCTTCTGATTACTGGAGCAGAAGACAGCGCAAAGAGGCTATGCGACCTTTTTTACGGAAGATCACATGATGAGTTGTTATTGGAAATTCTCTCACTCAATGCAGGAATCGCACTCTGGGTCCAGGGCGCATCGCAGACCTATGAAGCAGGGATGGACCGGGCTAAAGAGCTTATCCTCAGCGGAAAAGTGGGGGAGAAGCTCAAGCAAGTGATTCAGTTCAGTGACCAACTTGATTCCGCCTGACCCTAAAGCAGACCGGAGCCTTTCTGGAAGAAAGGATTGGTAGAACGCTCCTGCCGGATCGTTGTAGATGGGCCATGGCCTGGATAGACGGTGTAGTCGTCGCTGAGGGGAAATAATTTTTTACGGATTCCATCCAGGAGAACCTCCATCGAGCCTCCCGGCAGGTCCCAACGACCCACCGCTCCTGCAAAAAGCACATCACCGCCGAAGATCACCTTTTCTTCATGGAGCACGAGACAGATTGAACCCGGGCAGTGTCCCGGAATATGGAGCAGATCCGATTTGAGCTCTGCCCAAGACCATTCCCCCTCTTGAAGAGACTCAGAAATTGGCACTGGATCAATCTGTTCAGTGAGACCAAAACGCTGCATCACAGAGGGATCTTGAAACAGCATGGCATCATCTGGATGCCCACCTGACGGACAAGAGAAATGATCGATGATCTGAGCCCCATCCCAGATATGGTCCCAGTGACCATGAGTGAGAAAAAGATAATCAATCTGGGCTCCCTGTTCCAGGACCCAATTGAAAACACCTTCGGGTGCATCAATTAGAATCGTCTTCCCCTTGATCTTGACGAGGTAGCTATTGGTTGCGGCTAAGCCGCCGCAATAAGTCGAAATCTCCAATTGGCTCACAGACTTTCTCTCTCAATCTTTGCTCCCAGAGCTTTCAAACGTGTATCAATCGAAGCGAATCCACGGTCGATCTGAACGATATTTTCAATAATCGATTCTCCATCCGCACAAAGGGCTGCAATCAGCATGGCCATACCGGCACGGATATCTGGGCTCACCAATCGAGATCCTCTGAGTCGTTCAGGGCCAATCACCACCGCGCGGTGTGGATCACATAGAACCACTCGCGCCCCCATACCGATGAGTGGATCCGTAAAGTAGAGTCGGCTTTCAAACATTTTCTCATGAATCAGGATGGTTCCTTTACACTGGGTAGCAGTGACAAGAGCGACTGAGGTCATGTCTGCCGGAAAGCCGGGCCAGGGAGCGTCGTCAATCCGGGGTGTAGCTCCTCCCATATCATTGACGATTCTCAGTTTTTGCTTAGCTGGAACGAGGAGATCACGTCCTTGTTCAATCGTCGTAATTCCTAACCTGGAAAAAATCATGCGGATCATTTTCAAATTAGGTAAGTCAGCGTCCTTGATGAGCAATTCACCTTTGGTAACCGCAGCGAGAGAAATAAAGCTACCGACCTCAAGATAATCAGGGCCGATCCGGTGTCTCGCACCATGAAGTGATTTCACCCCTCGAATGGTGAGGATATTTGATCCGATTCCTTCAATCTTAGCTCCCATTTTACAAAGCAGCCGACAAAGTCCTTGCACGTGGGGTTCACTGGCCGCGTTTCGGATTATCGTTTTACCCTCGGCCAGAGTAGCTGCGCAGACTGCATTTTCAGTTGCCGTGACAGAAGCCTCATCCAGCAGGATGTCAGCTCCTTTTAATTTTCTGGCGCGAATGTCAAAGCCGGTATCGGTTTCCTTGATTTTGGCGCCTAGAGCGGTCAAAGCCTGCATGTGAGTATCCAGGCGTCGGCGGCCAATTTTATCGCCACCTGGCCGCGGAAGATGAACTTTTCCACACCGGGCCAGAAGGGGGCCTGCTAGAGTGATCGAGCCTCTTAATCGACTGCCCAGTTCTTTCGATAAATCAGGATTGATACGGTCCTTGGCCTCGATCGTCACTGTTTGTCGTAATCCTGATTCACGCATTTCAACATTTGCACCAAGGTGCTTGATGATCGTTTCGAGGATGACGACATCTTCAATGGGGGGGAGGTTTTCAATGATAACGGGTTCATCAGTCAGGCAAGCCGCTGCCATGACAGGCATCGCCTCATTTTTATTTCCCTGCGGTTGCACCGTGCCAGAAATCGGTGCTCTACCTGTAATTCTAAACCTTTCCGGTCGGTTCTGAGTCTCTTCCATGGACTGGTGAGTAAGCCACGGATGTTGCCATGGGTCCAGAGTGGATTTTAGGATAGTTGCGAAGCCACTTCTAGTCCTGAGAAGGTTTCCACTGAATCCCTTCGGGATGCGGAAAATTCAGTTCAGCGTAGGGGACCAGCTCGACATGTCCGTCACAGAAAAGAACATGCGCTGTCGCTTCAGGTGAAGGTTTTGGTTTGCCGAAAAAATACTCTACACCGCTCGGGTCAATACCAGGTTCCGTTTGACATGTTTCAGAGAGAAAAACGGTCTTAGTCGGGTTCGAGACATCATAAATTCTGAGTGGCTTATTCTTTGCCCCAACTAACTCCTCATTCATGCCGTAATAGAAAGTGAAATAACCCCGGGGCAGTTTTTCAGCAGAGTCAAGTGCTGCCGGGTTGATCCAAATCGACTCTTCCTTTTTTTCTGGAAGAGGCCCTGGCGAAAGATCGCTTAATGCGTCACGTGAGAGATATAGAGGGAGCGTATTATACCAGGCGGTTATTTCGTCTGAAGAAACACGTTCTGTTCCAGGTGTGGGCAATCGGTTATTATTATCAATCAGGTAAAGATTGAGGGCGATTCCCCATTGCAACAAATTGTTGGCACTGGTCTGCTTTTTCTTAGAGCTCTGGCCACTGAGGAGAATGGGAACAGCAATCAGAATGACGAGTAAGACCAGGGCGCTCGCGATGGTCAACTCAAGCCTGGAGAGTCCACTATTCGCTCTCATTTCATTGCTCCTTTGATGATCCATCCATCCGGAGTTTCAATTTTTTCCAGTGTGCTTGCACCGTTCTTTTTCAAGTAAGTGACTAAAAAGTCGAATTCACCTTTGGTGCCTAATTGAGTGATTTGTTCATCCGAAAGCTCTAATTCCTGCTGGATCAGTCTTGAGAAAAAACGTGAGGCGGTCACGCGAATGGTATCAGGGAGTGCTTTCTGATGGAGAATCACTAACTCTGATAAGTCCTCCACTTTCGCAAACTGTTCTCGGGTCATGGTGAGGATCTCGAGATCAGTCGTCCATGGAATCGCGTTAAACAGTCTGGAAGCACTCAGAGGCCCTGGCTCAATGGTATCGCGGATGGAATTGAGTGAGCAGACGATCGCATTTGTACCTTCAATTCGGGTCAGGGTATTCATATATCCTGCGAGTAATTCTGCCTTACTTAACTCGACGCCGATCTGGCCTAATTGCTGATCGGCCTGCTTGATTCTGTTCGCGAGAGGTGAGAGCTCAGCAAGAAGCGTTTCATCGGCTGGAGCGGTGTTAGCTGTCATCTGAACCAGTCTGGGGGCGGAGGTGGCGAACCAACCCGTTGGCGTTTTCTTTAAATCGATTCGAGCAAGGCTAAATCCTTTATTCACGCGTAAGATATTCTCAACCACCGGGACAGGCCACTTGCTATAGTTACGGTGTTGCCAGGTCGTCCGTGCTTTCCCCTGATAGACCTTATGCGCCATGACGATGTCAGCATGGATGGAGTCGAGTAAGTCCGTTTCGCCAGCGGAGGGTTGAGGTTCCCCTGTAAATTTCATCCAGTGACGGAGATGAAGGTCTGCTGCCAGATCTGGCTTCAACCATTTTTGATAATCACGAATGGGCAAGACCGGTTGGTTATACTTTCCAAACCATAAAGGAAAGCGTTGCGGATATTCTGAGGAGGGAATGGTTCCGTAAAAATTAGCCGCCAGCATGATCTTCATGCCTTCTTTCTGTAGGTAGTGAACCGGCTTCATCCCATTTGGGATCGCTACCTGATCGCGATTCATGAACGGGGTGAGAACAGGTGATTCGATTTTCTTTAGTTGAGAGCCAGAAAGGTTGGCGTCCAGGTTGCCCAGAAAGAGAGCATCATATTTCAAGTGGTTGAAAAAGGTCGCCATGTTTTCGGATTGGGTGGCATGAGCAGCAAACGATCCACCTAGACTATCACCCGAATCAAAAAGGAGGACCTGTGTCCCTTGGCTTTCAGCTTCCGCGCGAACTTGTTTGACGTAACCACTGAGATAGGGGTAGTGCTGGAGTGGTGAGATTTCATGTAACTCTAACGGATACACATTCCCATTCATCCTGCCACTGATGAGGATCGTTACATCGGGAGATTGATTTTTCTGGCAGCTCTGAAACAGGCAGAGAGAAAGAACGGAGACAAATAAATAGCAAATCCTAAACACGTCTTTAGTAATACACCTTTTCATGTCATTCAGGTGACAAAAAATGAGTTTTTCAATTCAGTTGATAATGATATGAATAAGGCTTTAAACAATCAATAAGGAGAAGATTCGATGGCATCAGCAGGAGCAGAAAATAAAATCGCAGCCGGAATTTGCGGCATTTTACTTGGGGCATTAGGCATTCATAAGTTTATCCTTGGATACACAAAGGAAGGCATCATCATGCTTTTAGTGAGCGTGCTCACCATCGGACTGCTATCCTGGGTCATGGGAATTATCGGCCTCATTGAAGGTATCCTCTACCTCACGAAAACCGACGAGGAATTCGTTGCCACCTACGTGAACGGTAAAAAGGGCTGGTTCTAGACCTAGCCGACCTCTTCTTTTGCTTTTTCCCAGAGTCGATCGAGTTCTTCCAGGGAGAGATGAGTAGAGGATACCTTCAATGAGGCCGATAATTCCCATGACCCAGGATAGCAGTCCGATGGTGAGCACGCTCACTAAAAGCATGATGATGCCTTCCTTTGTGTATCCAAGGATAAACTTAT
>JBCBYL010000237.1:0-1764 GCA_039815855.1 Verrucomicrobiota bacterium | reverse complement strand
TTTTACTCTGCCTTCTGGAACGTTGAACCCAACGGGTAAATCATCCAATTCCTGAAAAGCGCATTCCATCTCCACCTTTCCTTCCCAAGGAGTAAGAATACGATCTCGGAAATCAGCTTCGAAATCACGGCGAATGATAAAGACAATCTTGGTAAAGCCAGCGCGGATTGCATCGTAAATGGAATAAGCCATCACCGGTTCACCGTTAGGGCCCATAGGATCGATCTGCTTAAGCCCCCCGTAACGGCTCCCCATCCCTGCTGCCATGATACATAATGTGATCTTCTTCGACATGCGTAGATGCTGATCAGCTAGGTGTGCTGGTCAATACGTAAAGTGATTCGTAAGCGGCAATCAGTCTTTTCCGGATTGGTTTCGCTTTTAAGGCTAATTGGCCCTGGCGCCGCTGATATTCATTCCGACCATCAGCGGTTTCAATCGGAACAGCCTCAAACCCAAAGGAACTAAAATCATAAGGACTGGCCTCCATATCCAGCCTCCGTGCTTCTATTGCAAGCTGTAATCCCTGCAAGACAAGTTCAGTCGAAATCCAAGGATAAAATTTATAAGCCCACTTATAGAGATCCATATTGGCATGTAAGCAGCCCGGCTGTTCAAATTGTGTCCTCGACTCCGAAGTCAGTTCTGTCAGGTTCAGCGGGCGCGCTGATTTGGTAAAAAAACGAAATGCATCATAGTGCGAGCAACAAAGACCTAACGATTCGACTGTTTCATTGATTTCCTTCCGGGATAGGCGAAACGGAACCTGCATGTGTCGTGGTCTATCCGTTCGATAGACCATGGCCCATTCATGGAGACCGAAACAATCCAGTTTCGTAGACCTCAGTTCGGTCATTTTCAAGTGATTGAAAATCCATCGAATCCCCTGATGGCGTCTCGCGTCAATTTGTTGAGGGTCGGGTGTATATCCAGAACCAGTATAAACCCAATCAATTGCATCATCGTATTCGGCGTCAATTTCAGATTCTAATTCAGAACCAACACCCGCACTCCATCGCCTTAACTTCGACGGCTTAAAGGAGTAATAGTCCCAAAGAAAATCCCAGACAGGATGCCTTCTGCCCTCTTTACGGTGCTGAAAGGTCAACCCAAGAATCTCATCTAAGAGATTCAGGTCACAGGCACGACGCTCCTTCCAGTCTGGCTCGGAAAGAGTCGTACCTTTCCCGAGTGCTTGAGTGAGCATCAACCTTCAATCCCGAGTTTTTTCTTTCCCTCAGGAGAAATCATTTCAGGAGCCCAAGGCGGATCCCAAACCACGTCCACCGTTGCTTCATTGATTTCGGGCAATTGCAGAATTTTCTGGCGAGCATCGGCGGCAATGGCTGGCCCCATTCCACATCCCGGTGCCGTTAAAGTCATTTTGACTGCGCATTGGTCAGCTTCCAATTTCATGTCATAAATGAGGCCAAGATCAACGATGTTCACAGGAATTTCCGGGTCATAACAGGACTTGAGAGCATCCCAGACTTTCTCTTCCAAAGGACCATCCGCTTTCATTTGCGAAGGCCCCTCTGTGACCTCGATTCCTAAGGCATCCAAATCATGATTCCCAATCCGATAAAGCCCACCCAGACTAGGAACGTGGATGGTGTAAGTGCCTCCCAGCGACTGAGTAATGACTACCGTGCTGTCTTGGTCGATAACCACTTCAACGAGGCATCTTGCAACAATGAGTGTAGGCGAAGAAGTTAAATTACAAAGAGACGTAAAGGCGATTCAGATACCTGAAGGAGTTGAAGT
>JBCBYL010000183.1:0-3471 GCA_039815855.1 Verrucomicrobiota bacterium | reverse complement strand
GTAAAAATTGACGATTTCACGACGGGCGACTTCGATATCGTCAGTGACTTTAAAGAGATGGAAATCACTCGCTGAAATGAGACCGTCCTGAAGTAAGTGCTCTTTTAAATAACGCACGAAGGTATTCCAGAAATTACCACCCGGGGCATCGAGAAAGACGATCGGAATAATGGGAGCTTTACCGGTCTGGAGGAGGGTAATAGTCTCAAAGCCTTCATCCATGGTGCCAAACCCACCTGGACAAAGGGTGACGGCATCGGAATTTTTGACGAAATTCACCTTCCGGGTGAAAAAATATTTAAAGAGGACGAGTTTATGGTCACCCCGTATGGTCTCATTCGCATCCTGCTCAAAGGGTAAAGTGATGTTGAGGGCAAAGCTATCTTCTCTACCGGCTCCAGCCTGAGCGGCCCCCATAATTCCGTCACCACCTCCAGTGATGATCATGAATCCGTCTTGACGCATGCGTTCGGCAAACTTGAAGGCAGTTTGATATTCAGGTTCTGTGGGAGGAGTTCGGGCCGACCCGAAAACGCTTATCTTTTTTACGTTTCGATACGGTTTGAAGATCTTGTCGGCATAACGCATTTCTTTAAACGCATTTTTAAAGAGCCTGAGGTCGGCAGGATGAGGCTCGTCACGGGCTAATTTCAGGACGGTGACCATCATCTGACGGTAGGTGTCTAAGTCATCCGTGACTCCCCACTCAGTGAGTAAGGATTCAATTTTTTCTTCAAAGACAGGATCACCTGTTTGATAGGTAGGGCGCTTGATTTCAGACATTGGATTAAACAAGAGCGCTGTTGAGCTGGAGAGTCTGGTAAATCCTCCGAGTCGCGTTTGCCTTATTCAGGGTGTAGAAATGAATACCATCCACATCGCGATCTACCAGTTCCCGGACCTGTTCTGTTGCCCAGTGAATACCGATTTCAGAGACATCATCATCCTTTGCCTGGTGAATCAGTTTCAGGAGCGGGGCGGGGAATCGGCTTCCTGCGGAAAGCTCAGCCATCCGCTGCATGCCTTTACGAGAGCTGACAGGCATGATGCCGGCAATGATGGGGACTTGAATACCCGCAAGTCGGCAGCGGTCACGGAAGTCAAAGAAGTCTCGATTATCAAAGAAGAGCTGAGTGCAGATATAGTCAGCCCCAGCGTCTACTTTCTCTTTAAGATACTGCATCTCCATTAATCTGTTGGGAGTCGCTGGGTGGCCTTCAGGGAATCCGGCTACTCCAATGCCAAAGTGAGGAAAGTGTTCTTTTATAAATTGCACCAGATCTGCGGCGTATTTAAAGCCCCCGGGTGTGGCAATCCATTCTTCCTGTCCGCGGGGAGGATCTCCTCGTAAAGCGAGAATATTCTGAGTTTGATTTTCATCATAGCGCTCGAGAATTGATCGAATTTCATCTCGGGTAGATCCGACGCAGGTGAGGTGAGCAACCACGGTGATTTGAGTTTCGCGGGTGATTCGTTCCACGAGGTCATGGGTCAGCTCACGAGTGCTTCCTCCTGCGCCATAGGTCACAGAAACGTAGGCTGGATCGAGAGGCCTGAGGTCAGCGATGGTATTAAAGAGACTTTCCCAGCCGTTTTCATTTTTAGGAGGAAAAAATTCAAAGCTGAAAGTGGGCTCATCCGTATTCAGGATATCTTTTACCTGCATTTAGGAATTGTGCCCGTTATTCATGGAAAAGCAACTGTCACTGCGCTCTCAATTCCTGGAGCCGTAACTGGCCACAGGCCGCATCGATGTCTTTCCCTTTTTCGATTCTGAGGGTGGCCACGCAACCATTTTCTTTAAGGATATCTGTAAAACGCCTCATCTGATCAGAGGAGGGTCTTTGCCAAGAGAGGTCTTGGACAGGGTTGTATGGGATCAAATTGATTTTGGCATGGAGTTGAGAGGTGAGTCTAGCTAGGTGATGCGCGTCTTCCAGGCGGTCATTCACATCCGCGATGAGAATATACTCGAAGGTGAGTTTTTGCTTTTTTTTCTTCTGATAATAATCGCAGGCCTGCAAGAGCTGATCGAGAGGATATTTTTTATTGACCGGCATGATCTGATTTCTGACCGCATCGGTGGCGCCATGTAATGAGATGGCGAGACGGGTCTGTAGCGGGTGGTCAGCAAGTTGTTTAATTTGAGGAACGAGTCCGCTAGTCGAAATGGTAATTTTTCTCGCTCCGATTTCTAAGCCCCAATGGGCATTGATGATTTGGATGGCTTGCATCAGGTTCTCGAAATTAGCGAGGGGTTCACCCATTCCCATAAAGACCAGATTATTGACTTTGGTTTCAGAATGCCTTTCCGTTTCAATGACTTGAGCCACAATCTCGGCTGCTCTGAGATGCCGCTTCCATCCTTCGAGCCCGCTGGCACAGAATTTACAGCCATAAGCGCATCCGACCTGTGAGGAGACACAGAGGGTGTGGCGGTCTGAACGATTCCCATAGAGTCCCTCTGATGCGGGGATGAGAACACATTCGATGAAATCTCCGGCAGGTAATTGATAGAGGTATTTACGAGTGGTATCTTTCGATCCTTGGACGCGTTGCAGTTTGAGCGGGCTAATATCAAATCGCTGCTTTAACTGGTCGATCAGAGGTGATGGGAGATTTGACATGCTGTCAAAATCCTGAGTTCGCTTTTTAAAGAGCCACTCTGCGATCTGCTTGCGTCGATAAGCTGGAAATTCTTTCAGGTCCCAGTCCTCAGGCGGCTTTTCTAGTAATTCGAGAGAAGTCATTTCTTATTTTGCGCCATTTCCGAAAAGAACGACCGGGATGGTAAGCAAAAGAATTTTGAAATCCAGAAAGGTTGACCAGTTATCGATGTATTCGAGGTCGAGACGTACCCACTCCTTAAAGTCAGCGACCGAGTTTCGTCCACTGATTTGCCAGAGGCAGGTGATTCCCGGTTTGACACTGAGCCTCCTGCGTTGGGCGTTTTCTGAGATCGCCTTGGTCTCATAGACGGGGAGAGGACGAGGTCCAACCAGACTCATCTCACCTTTGACTACATTGAATAGTTGAGGCAGCTCATCGAGACTTGTTCTTCTTAGCCAATGGCCAATTGGGGTAATTCGCGGATCATTGGTCACTTTGAAAACAGGTCCAGACATCTCGTTTACGACTTCGAGTTCGCTTTTCCTTTGCTCGGCATCAGTGACCATGGAACGGAACTTGTACATAACAAATGGATGGCCAAAAAGTCCGCTGCGTTGCTGCCTGAAGAAGACAGGCCCGGGTGAAGAAATTTTAATGACGAGTGTAAGAATAATGAATAGAGGAGAGAGTATGATGATTGATAAAGTGGCTATGCTTCTGTCAAAAACATCCTTAAACATGAGTGACCATGAACTGTCTGGGGTCGAGCGAAAGATGAGAAGCGGCGTTTCGTTAAAATAATCTACTTTCGTTTTGGCGTGGCGGGTTTCGATAAAATTGGTTGAGAACCAGGCTTCGATG